>DAOLDN010000141.1:0-8386 GCA_035327385.1 Verrucomicrobiota bacterium
TATCGGCCCCGTGTTGGCAAAACGCATCATTGCCGGCCGTCCCTACAAAAGCATTGAGGAACTGGAGAAAGTTTCGGGCATCGGCAAGGCTACCATCGAAAAATTGCGCCCGCATGTCGGGATCGGAGAAGCTGCGCCATGACGACATCGCCGCTGCCGCACACCTGACAACGGCACGGTGAATATCCCGTCCTTGCTCCCTCTCCGAGTCGCGGGGTAACGTAGGCCGATGTCGCACGCTGACTTTGTCCATCTTCATTTGCACACCGAGTATTCCCTGCTCGATGGCGCATGCCGCCTGGATCGGCTGGTCGAAAAGGCGCACGACCTTAAATTCCCCGCCCTGGCCATCACCGACCACGGCGCGATGCACGGTGTGGTGGATTTCTTCCGCGCGGCCCGGGACAAGGGCATCAAACCCATCATCGGCTGCGAGGTGTATGTTGCGCCGGGATCGCGGTTGGAAAAGAAAACCTCCAGCGGCGGACGCGATGTTTACAACCACCTCGTGTTGCTGGCCAAGGACGAGGTCGGCTACAAAAACCTCGTCAAGCTCACCACCGCCGCGCATCTCGAGGGCTATTACTACAAGCCGCGCATAGACAAGGAAATCCTCGCCGCGAACAAAGAGGGATTGATCGCGCTCTCCGGCTGCCTCGCCAGCGAAATACCCGAAGCCATCGCCAAAGATCAACTCGACAAGGCGCGCAACGCCATTGACTGGTTCAAGCAAACGCTCGGCGCGGAAAATTTTTATCTCGAACTCCAGAACCACGGCATTCCCGAACAGGCCAGGGTCAACCAGCACCTGATTCCCTGGGCGAAGGAGTTTGGATTGAAGTGTGTCTGCACGAACGACGTTCATTACATCGAGAAAAGCCACTCTCACGCGCACGACTGCCTCGTGTGCATCGGTACTCAATCGCTCTTGAGCGATCCCAAGCGCATGAGCGCCGGCTACGTGCCGGAGCAGTTCTATCTGCGTTCCGCCGAGGAAATGAAGGCGCGGTTCGCCGAAGTGCCGGACGCCGTGAAGAACACGCTGGAGGTGGCCGAAAAGTGCAACGTGGATTTCGATTTCAAGACGCTGCACTACCCGGTGTTCAATCCCCCCGAACATTTCACGCGCGAAGGTTTCCTGCGCCAATGGCTCGCGGAGGGATTGTATCGGCGCTACACCATCCGGGCGCGCGCCGAGGGGAAGGAATTCATCATTGAGGGCATCGAAGATCCGAAACGGTTGCCCGCTCACAATGTGAACGTGACTGCGGAGGCGAGTCCGCGGCAAATCCCGGATCAGCCGCGTTCTGACGAACGCAGCCACCTTGATCCCGACGTCGCCGCCGCCATCAAAACCGTCATTGACCGGCTGCAACTCGAACTGGGCGTCATCGAAAAAACCGGCTTCATCTCCTACTTCCTCATCGTGGGTGATTTCATCCGCAAGGGCCGTGAAATGGGCATCGCGTGCGTGGCGCGCGGCAGCGCCGCCGGTTCGCTCGTCACCTATTTGCTGGAAATCGCGAACGTTGACCCCATCCGTTACGGCCTGCTGTTCGAGCGGTTCCTCAATCCCGAGCGCGTCAATCCGCCGGACATTGACATTGATTTCGCCGACGACCGCCGGGCCGACGTCATTGAATACGTGCGCCAGAAATATGGCCGCGAGTCCGTCGCGCAGATCATCACCTTCGGCACCATGGGCGCCAAATCCGTCGTGCGCGACGTGGGCCGCGTGATGGGCTTGAGCTTCAGCGAATGTGACCGGCTGGCGAAGATGATTCCGTTTGATCTCAAGATGACGCTGGAGAAGGCGCTGAAGCAGTCGCCGGAATTCAAGCAGGCCTATGAAACCGAGGAAACCACGCGCGAACTGGTGGACACGGCGTTGATCCTCGAAGACCTCACGCGCAACGCCAGCGTCCACGCGGCGGGCGTGGTGATCGGCGACCAGCCGCTCGTGAATCTGCTGCCGCTCAAGACGGACGAGGACGGCGCGATTGTCACCCAATACGCCATGGGCCCGGTCGGCGATCTCGGCCTGTTGAAGATGGATTTTCTCGGCCTGAAAACGCTCACGGTCATCCGCAATACCTGCGAGATGGTCAAACGCGCCAAGGGCATCACCGTGGACGTGGACCAGTTGCCGCTGGACGACGCGAAAACTTACGACCTGCTCAACAAGGCCAACACGCTGGGCGTGTTCCAACTGGAATCCGGCGGCATGCGCGATTTGTGCCGCAAGTTTCAGATCGCCAGCGTTGAACACATCACCGCGCTCGTGGCGCTGTACCGGCCCGGCCCGATGGACCTCATTCCCGAATTCATCAAACGGCGCCACGGCGAGGTGAAGGTCGAGTACGAACATCCGTTGCTCGAACCCATCGCCAGGGAAACCTACGGCATCCTCATCTATCAGGAACAGGTGATGCAGGCCGCGCAGGTCCTTGGCGGCTACACGCTGGGCGGCGCGGATTTGTTGCGGCGCGCGATGGGCAAGAAGAAGGTCGAGGAGATGCAAAAGCATCGCGAGATCTTCGTCAAAGGTTGCCATGAGAAGAACAACATCCCCAAGGCCAGGGCCAACCAGATCTTCGACTTGCTGGAAAAGTTCGCGGGCTACGGATTCAACAAATCACACGCCGCCGCCTATGCCGTCGTCGCCTACCAGACCGCGTATCTGAAGGCGAATTATCCGGTCGAGTTCCTCTGCGCGATGATGACCAACGACATGAGCGACACCGCCAAGCTCAGTCAATACATCGCCGAAGCGCGCACCATGGACATCGAAGTGCTCGCGCCCGACTTGAACGAAAGCCAGGTGGTGTTTGCGCCGGCGCGCGACGGCAAGGTCATCCGCTTCGGCCTCGCAGCCATCAAGGGCGTGGGCGAAGTCGCGGTGCAAACCATTCTCAAAGCGCGCGACGAAGGCGGCAAATTCACTTCGCTGGCCGACCTGTGCGAGCGCGTGGATGGCCGCACGGTGAACCGGAAAATTCTGGAGGCCCTCATCAAGTCCGGCGCGTGCGATTGCTTCGGACAGACCCGCGCGACGCTCTTCGCGCAGATCGAGCGCACGCTGGCGCGCGCCGCCAGCATCCAGTCCGACAAACAGAAGGGCCAAAGCTCGCTCTTCGGCATGCTCGAAGACAAGGCGGCGGACGTGATGCCCGAAGCCATCAGCGCGCTGCCCGAATGGCCGCAACACGAACTGCTCGCGCACGAAAAGGAACTGCTCGGCTTCTACGTCACCGGCCATCCGCTCACCCCCTTCGCGCCGATCCTAGAAAAGTATTGCCTGCACAACACGGCGCAGCTCGCGGAAATCCAGAACCGCGGCATGACGCGCATTGGCGGACTCATCGCCGCCGCCCAGCACGGCATCTCCAAGAAAAGCGGCAAACCCTACTCGATGGTGACGTTGGAAGATCTCGAAGGCTCCGTGCAGTTGCTGGTGTTGAACGATTACGACAAATTCCGACCGTTGCTGGAATTGAACAGGGCCATCATGGTCATCGGCGAGGTCAGCACGTCCGAGGACAAGCCGAAGATTTTTCCACAGGACATCTTCCCGCTGGAAGACGCGCCGAAGAAGTTCACCAAGCAAGTGCATCTGCGGCTGCACACAGCGCATTTGAAACCGGAGAACCTGGAATCCGTCCGCGATCTCGTCGCGGCGCATCCGGGCAAGTGTCCGCTTTATTTGTGTTTCATGCGGCCCACGGGCGGCGCGGTGTTCGTGGAAACCCACGAGCGCTTCAGCGTGACGCCATCGCGCCAGTTGCAGGCGCAGGCCAACGAGCGGTTCGGCGAGGAAACTTATTACGTGAAGGTGGACAACACGCTACCCGAGAAACAGCAACGCTGGTCGCGGAGATCAGACTCCAACGGCGAGGAATGATTCCGGTCGAATGTCGGCAATCTCGCGTTGGCAACGCAGCGCCGGCTCGTTACGGCTCGGGTTTCAAGATGTAAAAATGAATTCCCGAGGCCGCGCTGATTGAAGCGGCGTTTCCAGACCCGGCGCGCTGTCGCCGATCAGAAATGAGCCGGGTCGGGAGCCGGCATCCCGGCAAAATAGAGAACGGCTGCGTCCCCCGAGAACAGCCTTGTTTTCGCCGCTGCAAATCCTGATTATCCGTGCCAGTGAAGCCGCAACCGTGCTCTCGCACGATTTGTCGGCGACGGGTCGCCCGAGTCAAAAGAAGCCATGAACCAGATCGCCAGTTGGCAGCGCCGCAACACCGCACAGGTCGTCATGATCATCCTGCTCATCGCCGGCTTCGGCCTGCTGTTCTGGTCGGAAAAAATTGGCTCCGCTTCACTCGAACATACCCAGAAGTTGAACGATTACTTCGACACCATCCGCACCGACATCCACCTTTGCAGTGACGCCCTGCGCGGCATCATCCTCAAACCCGCCAACGAAGCGGACAAGAAACGCTACCGCGACGCCGACCTGGAATTGCACACCACACTGGATAGCCTTCAGCTTGCCGCGAACAACCCGGCGCTGGCCACGGCCGCCAACAGCCTGCGCGAATTCCTGCGCGGACCAAGGGCCGCCTTCCATAATCGCGTCATCGAACTGGCCGCCACCGATCCCCCGCAAGCCGCGGAGTACTACAACCGAAACGGCGACGACTCCCGCTCGCAACGTGACCGCCTCGTCAACGCTCTCGCCGCCCAGGTGCAAACGGTTACCAACGCCGAATCCCTCGCGGCACAAAAACGGGCGCTCATCGCCGTCGCTTTCACCGCAATCATCTTCGCCGCCTTCATCGTCGTCGGTTGGATGCAGTCCCACGCCGTTGCCAAACCCCTCAATCAACTCGTCTCCGCGCTCGACCGCCTGCGACAGGGCGATTTCACCAAACGCATCGAGATGAAACGCAGGGACGAATTCGACGTTCTCGCCGACGGGTTGAACCGCCTCGCTGACGACCTTTCCGGCCTCGTCGGCCAGGTGCAAAAGTCCGGCATCCAGGTCAACATGACCGCCACCGAGATCGCCGCCACAGCCAGGGAGCAGCAAAGCACCGCCAACGAGATCGCCGCCACCACCGCCGAGATCGGGGCCACCTCCAAGCAGATTTCCGCCACCTCCCGCGAACTGGTCAAGACCATGAACGAAGTCAGCCACGTGGCCGAGGACACCACCGAACTGGCCAACAGCGGCCAGACCTCCATCAACCGCATGGAAAACAACATGCGCCAGATCATGGATGCCTCCAGTTCCATCACCGCCAAACTCTCCGTCCTCAGCGAAAAGACCGCCAACATCAATTCCGTCGTCACCACCATCACAAAGGTCGCCGACCAGACCAATCTCCTCTCACTCAACGCAGCCATCGAGGCTGAAAAAGCGGGCGAATACGGACTGGGCTTTGCCGTCGTCGCCATGGAAATCCGACGCCTCGCCGACCAGACCGCCGTCGCCACCTACGACATCGAGAAGATGGTCAAGGAAATGCAATCCGCAGTGGCCGCCGGTGTGATGGGCATGGACAAATTCTCCGAGGAAGTGCGTCGCGGTGTCGAAGACATCCGCCAGGTCAGCACACAACTGGCGCAGATCATTCACCAGGTGCAGGCGCTCACACCGCGTTTCCAGACTGTCAACGACGGCATGACCGCTCAGGCCACGGGCGCGCAGCAAATCAGCGAAACTCTCATCCAGCTCAACGAAGCCGCCCAGCAGACCGCCGAATCCCTGCGCCAGTCCAACATCGCCATTGACCAGCTCAACGAAGCCGCGCGCGGTCTCCAGACCGGCGTCGCACGGTTCAAACTCGAAGCGTGAACCCTGAAATGCAGAATGAAAAATGTGGAATGAAGAATGAGCGACGGAAGCCTCCGCCCGCCGTCGCCGGTGTTTCTTCAATCTTCATTTTTCATCCTTCTTTCTAAGCCATGCTTTACCTCCTGTTCCAGATCGGCGGCGACCGTTACGCGATCGAGGCGCGTCAATCGGTCGAAGTGCTGCCGTATCTGGCGCTCAAGACCATCCCGCAGTCTCCTCGCGGCGTGGCGGGCATTTTTAATTATCGCGGACGACCCGTTCCCGCCGTTGACCTTTCCGAACTCACATTGGGCCAGCCCGCGCGCGAACGACTGAGCACGCGCATCATCGTCATCCAATACGCCGACGTCACCGGCCAGACGCATCTGCTGGGATTAATCGCCGAACAAGCCACCGGGATGATGCACCGCGAGGAACGCGAATTTGTGGATGCCCGCGTGCGGTCGCGCACGGCACCGTATCTGGGGCCGGTGATCATGGATGACAAGGGCGTCATTCAGTTGCTGCGCGCACAACATCTCCTGGCGGAAAATGTGCGTGAGTTGTTGTTCGCAGAGGAAACGCTGACAAACCATGAAACGCGTTGAAACATTGCTGCGCGCCGAGATCGGGCTTGATGCCGCGTCGCTCGGGCCGACAGCCGTGGAACGCGCCGCCAGACAGCGCATGAAAACACTCGGCGTCGGAAGCGTGGACGATTATTTCCGTCTGCTGGATTCCTCCCCCGCCGAACGCACCGAACTGGTCGAGGCCGTCGTGGTCACGGAAACCTGGTTCTACCGCGACCGCGATTCGTTCATCGCGTTCACGCGTCTCGCGCAGGAATGGGCGTTGAAAAATCCCTCCGGCCCGCTGCGCGCGTTGAGTGTTCCCTGCTCCTCCGGTGAAGAACCTTACACGATGGCGATGTGCCTGCTGGACGCAAAACTTCCGCCCGCGCGATTCGTCATAGATGCGGTGGACATCAGCGCCCGGACGCTCGCCCGGGCCATTGCGGGCGTCTATGGCAAAAACTCGTTTCGCGGCGAAGACCTTGCGTTCCGCGACCGTCACTTCGACGCCGTCAACAACAGCTACACATTGCGACAGCCGGTCCGCGACTGCGTCCGTTTCCGGCAGGACAATCTGCTGAACGGAAACTTCCTTCACGAATCCGGCCCGTATCATTTCATTTTTTGCCGCAACGTGCTGATTTATTTTGACCGCCCCACGCAGGTCAGGGCGCTCGCCGTGTTGAACGCGAAACTCGCCAAAGACGGAATCCTGTTCGTCGGCCCGGCGGAGATGTCCATCTTTCTGGACAACGGTTTCGTTTCCGCCGGCCTGCCGATGGCGTTCGCGTGTGTCCATCGCGACGGCACCCGGCCCACACGTCCACAACGCCGGGCAAGAACAACTGTTTCCCCCGTCAGTCCGCCTGCATCATCACCGCCCGCGACACTCCCGGTTGGGACGCCGCCCGCCGCCAACGGAAACGTCCCGCCGCTGCCCGCGGCGACGATCGCCGGTGTGAGTGACGCGTCTGACCTGAACACAGCGCAACAACTGGCCGACGCAGGCAAACTGGTCGAAGCGGCGACGCTTTGCGAGGAACACATCCGACGCAACGGACCGTCCGCGCAGGTGTATTATTTGTTGGGCCTGGTGCTGGACGCCGGCGGCAACGAGACCCTCGCCGCCGATTATTATCGAAAGGCACTGTATCTGGCCCCGGACCATTACGACGCGCTCTGGCACATGGCATTATTGCTGGAGAAAACCGGGAATCACAGCGAAGCAAATTCATTCAAACGTCGAGCGGAGCAAAGACTGAAGGCTCAAGGCTAAATGCTGAATTAAAACATGTGCGCCAACACACAACCCACCCCTGACCCCTCCCAGGAGGGGAACGGCCAACGGACGCGCGTCCGCGTCATCTTTCCTCTCCCGGGAGGGGTCAGGGGTGGGTTGCTCCGAAAACAATTCACCGCCCGATGAGCATCGAATCCACTTCAGCCTTCAGCCTTCAGCCTTCAGCCTTCGATGCTGAGTCGCCGAAGGTTCACGATTGCTGGAACACCATCGGGGTGGACGGCAACGGCTCGTGCCGCGAGTTGGTGAAGTTTGTTCATTGCCGCAACTGCCCCGTCTATTCCGCGGCGGGACTGCAATTGCTGGACCGCCCGCTGCCGCCCGGTTACAGGCGCGAGTGGACGGAACATTTCGCGCGCGTCAAGAAACTCGGCACACCCGCGCGCACATCGGTGCTGATATTCAGGGTCGCCTCCGAATGGGTCGCGTTGCCCACGACCGCCTTCCAGGAAATCGCCGAACACCGCGCAATGCACTCGTTGCCGCATCGTCGCGGCAAAATCGTCCTCGGCCTCGTCAACATCCGGGGCGAACTGACCATCTGCGTCTCCCTGGCCCGCACACTGGGAATGGAGGACGAAATCGAACACCAGAAAAAGGCGCGCGCGGTGTTCGACCGCCTGCTGGTCGCACACTGGCACGGCGGTCGGTTGGCGTTTCCGGCGGATGGAGTCCACCGCATCCAGCATTTTCAGAAGGACGAACTGGGCGAGCCGCCGGCCACCGTTTCCC
>DAOLDN010000142.1:0-8372 GCA_035327385.1 Verrucomicrobiota bacterium
GCGTGGACCTGTGGCGTCGGTCGGACGCGAAGTCGGTGCGAACTGGCACAAAACGCGGGAAGGCGAAGTGGGAATTGGTGGAGTCGCGGACGCCGTTGCGGCTGGGGAAGCCGCTTTCGCTGATTCCGTTCGTGTTTCATGGGCCGCGTCATTCGCTGCCCGAAGTGGACAAGTTGCCGCTGGCGGATGTGATTGCCGTCAATCTCGACCATTATCGGTTGAACGCTGATTACAAGCATGGGTTGCATTTCACTGCGTTGCCGACGGCGTGGGTGAGCGGTTTTGACAAGGCGGCGAATCTGAGGATTGGATCGAGCACGGCGTGGGTGACTGAGACTGCGGGCGCGACGGCGGGTTTTCTTGAATTTACCGGACAGGGTCTGACGACGTTCGAGCGCGCGATGGATCGTGACGAGCGGCTGATGGCGATTCTGGGTTCGCGGATGCTGGAGGAGCACAAGCGTGTTGGGGAGACGGCGGAGGCGATTGAGTTGCGTCAGAGCGGGGAGAACAGCGTGTTGATGACGCTGGCGTTGAGCGTGAGTGATTCGGTGAGCCAGGTGTTGCGCTGGGTGTATTGGTGGAATTCGACGGAGGAATCGCCGGAGACAATCAGCGAGGAGCTGGTGCTGTTTCAGTTGAACACGGATTTCAGCGCGAAGGGGCTTGGCAGTGATGAGCTGACAGCGATTGTGGCCGCGTGGCAGGCGGGGGCGATCAGTCGTGAGACGATGTTCGATCTGTTCCGTCGCGGGGAGGTGCTGCCGCCGGGGAGGACGGATGAAGAGGAGGCCCGCCTCACTGAAAAGCAGAAAGCAGAAATGGGGAAAGCGGAAATCGAAAGTCAGAGCCGACTGACGTCGGCTGCTACGAAAGGAGAGGCATGAAGGTTTCGAGTGAATGGAAAAAGCTGACGCAGGCGCAACGGCGCGTGTGGAACAAATGGGCGAAGGATCATCCGGTGTTGCTGGACAATGGCGTGATGCGTCGCGTGAGCGGGCGCAAGGCGATGACGATGGTGCTGAGGAATCGCGCGATTGCTGGCGAGGCGGCGAAGCCGGCGGTTGTGCCCAATTATTCTCCCTATGCGTCGGATGGAGCGTTGTCGTTGAGGGACGCCGGGCCGTTCACTGAGAACGCGGGCTACGTGGGTTTTCGCGTGGAGCAATACATCCCGCCTGAAGACCTGTGGTTCGTCTGGGCCACGCCGCCGGTGGGGGCGGATGAACAGAGGCCGCATCGGCTGCTGCGATTCGTGAAGTGTTTTGGAGGCGAATACGACGTGGACGATCTGACGGTGGGCCTCGGTGCGGATTATCAGGCGGTGTGCGGTCCGTGGGACGGGCCGGGTGAGGATGGCGCATGGCCCGTGGACACGTTCATCTGGTTTCGGCTGCATGTCTATTCGGACGGGCAGTTGAGTCCGGGCGTGATGATGCGCGGGAGGATTCAGGTGGAGTTGTGATCCGCCTTCGTCCCGTGAGACGGGACTACGGCGCGAAGAGTGCGTGATGCGTGAGGAATAAATGAGCCGACTCACGTCGGCTGCTACAACAAAAGAATATGGCGCTGAAATACAAAATCAAATCGCGGGAGGAAGTGGCGGCGGAGTTGCAGCCGTTTTATGTCGGGCGGGACGGGGCGTTCTACCTCGATGCCGAAGGCGCGACGGACAAGACGAAGGCCGATGAGATGCGCAATCACAACATCGAACTGCGCAAGCAACTCGAACAGTTGAATGCACGGTTCGACGGGATTGATCCCGATGAGGTTCGCAAGCTCGCCGCCGAGAAGCAGCGACTTGAAGAAGAGCGCCAGTTGAAAGCGGGCGAATTGGACAAGGTGGTGGAGAGCCGTGTGAAGTCATTGAAGGCGGATTGGGACAAGCAGCTTTCCACGGTGACGGCGGAACGGGATTCGCTCACGTCGCGTCTCACAGCGATTCAGATTGATCAGGGTGTCATCACCGCTGCGACGAAGCGCGGGCTGAGGCCGACGGCGATACCGGACATCACGGCGCGGGCGCGGATTGTGTTCAAGCTGGTGAATGGTGCACCGCGCGCGTTTGAGGCGGATGGCACAACGGTGCGTTACGGCCGTGATGGCGTGACGCCGATGACTTTGGAGGAGTGGGTGGACGCGCAGACGTCCGACGCTCCGCATCTTTTCGAATCCAACGCTGGTGGCGGGGCTGCCAGCAATCCTGCCGGGGGCGGGACGGGTTCAAACCGGTCCGTGGAAAATCCGTTCCGCAAGGAGACGTGGAATCTCACGGAGCAAATGAAACTGCAGAAATCTGATCCCGCCCTCGCTGCCCGCTTGAAAGCGGCGGCATAGGCAGGGTCGCAAGTGAAAGGTTTGAGTTATGGCAAAGACAGCAGTGGCGGACATCATCATCCCCACGGAGTTTGAGAAATACGCGATTGAACGCACCGCGCAACTGAGTGCGTTCGTGCAAAGCGGCATCATCGAGCACGCGCCGGAGTTTGACGAACTGGCGAGCGGGGGCGGGCGCACGGTGGAGATGCCGTTCTGGAAGGACCTGACGGCGGCGCGACAAATCCTGAGCGATGGCGCGTCCCTGACGGTGAACAAGATCACCAGCGACAAGGACATCGCACGCATCCAGAACGATGGTCAGGCGTGGAGCGTGAATCATCTGGCGAAGGTCATCTCGGGCGATGATCCGATGGGCGCGATCGTGGACCTGGTGGCGGAGTATTGGGCGCGGATTGACCAGAGCCTGGTCATCAGTTCGCTCAAGGGCATCTTCGCGGCGGCTTCGATGGCGGGCAACAAGTTGTCCATCGCGGCGGAGGCCACGGGCGGCGTGTCTTCGACGACGCAGTTGAACGGCGCGACGTTCGTGGATGCGACCGTGAAGCTGGGTGATCGCGGCGACCGATTGATGGCGATTGCGATGCACAGTGCGACGGAGGCGGCGCTGCGCAAGCTGGACCTGATTGACTTCATCCCCGACAGCGAGGGCAAGGCGCAAATTAAGACGTTCCAGGGTCGGCGCGTGGTGGTGGATGATTCGTTGCCGGTGCGTGCGGGCACGACCAGCGGTCTGGTTTACACCAGCTACCTGTTCGGGCCGGGCGCGTTTGGCAAAGGCGCTGCGCCGCTGGATGGCACGCCGTTGGAAGGCGGCTTCGGAACGGAAGGCGTGGAGCTGGCGCGCGTGCCGTTGGACAGCGACTCGGTGCTGATCAATCGCCGTCGTTACATACTGCATCCGCGTGGCGTGAAGTTCAATTCGGCCTCGGTCGCGGGCGATTCGCCCACGAACGCGGAACTGGAGAATGGCGCGAACTGGACGCGGGTGTTCGAGAACAAGAACGTCCGTATCGTGGCGATTGACCACAACAACTGAGCAAGGGTCGAGGGTCGAGTGACGAGGGTCGAGAGCCTGAGTCACCGGCCCTCGATGACTTGCCTGGCAAACGATGAACGAACTGTTTCCAATCATCCGGCGCAAGCGGAGGCCGTTGTTGGCGGCTGATGCGCCGGCGAAGGTCGCGGGCAGCGTCGAGCCGGTGCGGGTGGTCGCGACGGGAACGAATAGGACCGATGAGACGGATGTGACGGACGGGGTTGCCCAGGAGGAGCGTGAGGCCAATGCGAAGATTTCTACGAGCGGGAACGCGCGGTAGGCGCTGGGAGGGGCGTCGTCGCTGGCACGGCTGGATGGCGGCGTGGTTGCAGAGCGGTCGTCGTGAGCGTCGGATTGTTTTGTTGCGGCCTGCCGTGCCGCCTGCGCCGGTGGTGACGACTTTTGATCTCCCGCTCAATGGCAGCATGGTGGACTTGTTCGTCGAGTGGACATGGGATGGTCAGGGCTGGCCGGATGACGGCGAGTTTCTGGTGCTCATTTCCTCGGATGCAGATGCCACGGAAACCGTCGTGGGAATAGTCAACGGGCCGGGGCGCAGTTGCGCGCTGACCGAGGTGTTTAATGTGGATGACATGAATTTCTATTGCCGGGTGCAGTATCGGAAGGGCGCAACGTATGGCGATTACTCCAATGTGGCGACGCGCAATCCGGTTTAGCAGGAAAGGATTTTGATGTCATGGCTCTGACGCTCATCAAGGAAGACGGCACTGGCAAGAATGACGCGAACTCGTATGCAACGGCTGCGGACGGTGACGCGTATCACGAGGGGCATCTCTACGCGAGCGCGTGGACTGCGGCGAGTTCCGGTCAAAAGGAAGCCGCGCTGGTGATGGCGTCGAGGTTGATTGATGGGCAATACCAATTTGGCGGCGTGAAGGTGACGGACACACAGGGGTTGCAATGGCCGCGCGCGGCCTGCTTTGACCCTGATGACGGAGTAAACGGCGGCACGTTGCCGGAAACGGTCGTGCCCAAGGCCGTGGTGCAGGCGACGTGTGAGATGGCGCGCGAACTGTTGATCGTGGATCGCACGGCGGCGCCTGCGGGCGAGGGATTGAAGTATTACAACGACGGTTCGGTGCAGACGGGTTACGACAAGGGAGACACGCGGCCTGTGATCTCCTACATCGCCCAAGGGTTGCTTGCGAAGTTCGGAACGTTGCTCAAGAGCCGGAGCGGCTCAGTGCGTTTGGTGAGGGCGTGAGTGCGTGCCGCCCGGGCCTATATGAAGGGACTTTTGACAGCTCTACTGGTGATTTGCGCCGCGCTGGTTCATGCGCAGTCCGTGACGCTGGCGTGGGAGCCGAGCCCGGATGCCACCGTGACCGGCTACAGGATTTATTACGGTGATGCGAGCGGCGTTTATACGAACTTCGTGGACGCGGGCAATGCGACTCATTGCGTGGTCGGCGGGCTGGCTGCGGGTGCGGATTATTACTTCGTGGCGACGGCCTACACCGCGTCGGGTGTGGAAAGTCTGCCAAGCAACGAGGTGCAGTGGACGGCGCGGCCCGGGTCGCCTGTGTTGGCGGGCGGGCCGTGGATGAAACTGACGCCGGTGATCGAGCGAAGCACGAATCGGGTGGACTGGCAGAGTTTCGAGGGTGCGCCGACGTGGATCGCGGCGACGAACGCGGCGGAGTTTTTTGCCACGCGTGAATTGAAGATCGAGAAAGCACAACGAGTGATTGAACCATGAGTGAGCCAACGAACAACGATACGAGGCGATTCCGGTTCATCCCGGAGATCACGTTGGGCCATGTGTTGCAACTGCTGTCGCTGGTGGCGGCGGTGGTGGGTCTGTGGGTGAGTCTGGACAAGCGGATTTCGACGTTGGAGGTGCGGGAGAGTTACGCCGTGGAGGAACGGCGCGACTTGAAGAAAAGCATGGCGACGCTCGCGGAGAATCAGGCGATGCTGGCACGGACCGTGGACCGGATCAGCATCCTGTTTGAACAACACACGAAAGGAGAAGCGAAATGAAAAGGATGATTTGGATGTGTCTTGCGCTGGCGTTGGCTGGTTGCGCGACTGCACCGCTCAAGGGCGGCAAAGCGATTACGCTGACGCAACCGAATCGAGGTATCGAACAAACGGTGGTGCAATCGGACAACCCTGCGCAAGTGTCGCGGCAGGATCAGGAGACGGTGCGTGTGAAGACTTACACCGTGCCGGCGGGGTCGCGATTGGAATCCGGCGAGACGAACGGCGCGGCTGTGGTCGTGAGTGCGGCGATGCCCGTGGTCGAGCGCGAGGAGACGCGAGCCAAGACGGAGCTTGGTGCGGCGCAAAAGGACACGGCGCGTGAACTGGGCGCGAAGCTGGCGAGCTTGAAAGGAATCGTGTGGGTGGGCGTGGCGGTGTTCCTGTTCGGTGTGGCGTCGCTGTTTTATCCGCCTCTGAAGCTGCTCATCGGCAGCGTGACCACAAGCGCGGCGATCTGCGCGGGCGGACTGGCGTTGATGGTGTTGCCGACGCTGGTTGTTGGGAACGAGCTTTTGATCTTGGCCGGCGTCGCTGCGGCAGTCGGCCTGTGGTTTCTGGCGCACCGGCATGGGCGGCTGCGGGGATTTGTGGATGCGAACAAGAATGGGGTGGATGACAGATTGGAGGTGGCCAAATGAGCGAGAACGCATCCGCAAGCAATCGTTCATGGCCCGCCTGCATCGGAGTCGAGGAGGTTTCCAGAATTCTTGGCTGGCCTTTGTATTTCTTTCCAGTGCTCGTGCGAGCTGGCCATTTGAAACCTTTGGGCAGGCCCTCGCAGAACAGTCGAAAATGGTTTGCGACATCGGAGATCATGCGGCTGAGTCACGATATTGGCTGGCTGGACAAGGCCGTGCGCATTGTTGAAAAGCACGTGCATGACTTGAACGCGAAACAAAGAGGCAGGGACCTCGATGCGGTCCCCGCCTCCGATGAATCACTGGCAGCCTAGACCGCTGCGGCGATCCGTTCCGCCGCGCGCTTCTCGTAATCTTCCAGGGACGGAATCTTCACCAGTGCACCGCGCGCGTAGGCGCGGTGAACCGCCTTCGAACTGTGGCCCAAGGCTTCCTGTGCGAACCGCTCCGGATAGCCGGCGGTCTTGGCACGCTCGGCCCACGCATAGCGATAGCAATGCAGCGAGACGCCGCTCACGCCGACCAGCCTGCAGCGCCGACTGAAGAGGCTGGCACGGTCGGATTCCTTCATTCGCGAGATGTTTGGAAAGAGCAGCCCCTCGCCCGGCAGGTCGCTGATCAGGCTTTCGAGTTCGGGACCGAAATGCAACTGGACGAGCGTGCCTGTTTTCCGGCGGTTGAAACTGATGACCTTGGTGTTCCAGTCGATGTTCTCCGCGCACAGGTTGGCGACATCGGACTGGGCGCCGCCGGTGTGCCAGAGCATCTGATAATAGGCACGCCATTCCGGGTTGCGCTCACCGGCGAGGATTTTTTGATGCTCCTCAAGAGTGACGCCGCGTTTGTCCTGATAGCGGGTCTTGGGCCAGTGTTTGCGAACGAGCACCGGTGCCGGAAGCCAGTTCATGTCGAGTGCGTAGTTGTGCAAGCGCCGGAGGAAGACATTGGTGCTCACCGTGCCGGACTCCATGACGGCGAGCAGGTGTTCGGGCCGGGTTTCGATGAGAACAAGATGACGGATGCGGTCGAAGCCTTTTTGGCGCATGGCGCAGCGCCAGCGGGTTTCCGTCGCGGCTTTCTTCATGCGACCCGCTTCATCCATGACGTGCTGCCAGGTGCGGGAACTGAAGGAGGGATCGCTGTGCTGGAGATAAACGCGGGCGAGCCGGAGGTTCATGGCGGGCTGTTTGCCGGCCTCATTCATCGAGGCGACAAGCCGCTCGGCCTCGTCACGATCCTTCGTCTCGAGGCTTTGAAATTTACGGGAGGTGTTGTCGAAGGCGTAGTAAACGCTCTTGCGCCGAAGGAACAGCCGATAACGTGCTTTCATGTTTTGCGTTATCGAGCGTAGCTGGAGACAAGTCCCAACGGAGAGGCGGTTCTGGACTCATCGTCTTAGTTAGTTGCGCAATGGTGAAATCATCACCGCAACTGTTAGCCAAACCGTTAGCCATCGGGCTTACCATTTCTCCAAACCTTTGCCGCAGTGGCGGTAAGGAATGGAGCCAATGGTCGGGATTGAACCGACGACCTACGGTTTACGAAACCGTTGCTCTACCACTGAGCTACATTGGCGTCCAATGTGGCCGCAAAATGCCGCCCGAACGACACGCTGGCAAGCAAATTTCCGGGTGATTCAGGCCAATTCCCGCCCTTCCAACCGCAGTCACGCCTTGCCGCCATACGTCACGTAGTCGTCCAAGTCCAACAAGTCGAACCATGTGACCACGTCCGTCCGGTCCGGGGCGATGCGCTTGTGTTCGGCGTTGAGATAATCGCGACCGTCGGGATTGTTTGGGGCGCGTTGGTCGCAATAAGCCGACCACGAATGAATCTCGGCATCGGTTCGTTTGTACCGGGCGTTGGCGTGGATCCATTGGAGGATTTCCCAATCGCCCTTGCCCGTGGCGACTTCCTTTTTCAACGCTTCCGCGTCAACTCCCGTGAAGTTCAGGAAATGCTGGTCGGTGGGGCAGTTGTAATGATAGTCGCCGTTTGTACCGGCGATGGTCGCGCGGCATTTGTCGAGCATACGTGGCAAAATGGCAAAGCCGCCAAGCCGCACGCGCGGACTGCGGGGAGGTTGTTTTATGAGGTCTGGTTTGTGCATGGCTCAAAGTTTGTTGACGATTCCACCGGTGTTGGTTAACGCGGTTCTCGCGCAGCCGCACGGGTTTTATAAGTTGCAGCAGATGGCGATGAAATCAAGCGCGCCAGTTCGCAGGCCAGCAATTCTCATTTTGAGGGAGCGCCGATTTGAAATCGGCTTAAAGCGTTCGGAAATGCAGACGGTTCCAGCCTTTTCCCGGTCCAAAGCCGGCTGCAAGCCGGCGCTCCGCACCAAAATGAGA
>DAOLDN010000143.1:0-8352 GCA_035327385.1 Verrucomicrobiota bacterium
GCGCGGCGTTTCACTCCGTATTTGTTCGCGCAGTCGTGAGACGATTTCCTTGCCTTTGGCGACGGAGGATTTTGTTCCGCCGGTCTGCTGGATGAAGAACCATTCCGCAGGGCGACCTGAATCGCGCACGACATCGGCCAGTTTCTCCGGCTGCGTGTATTCACATCCAAGACCGACTGACAGCACCGCGCCGACGTTCGGATGCCGCGCCAGTGCGAGCATCAGCCGGATGGCGTAGGCGTTGTCGTAGCAGCCAGGAAAACCAATGACGTGAACGTCCTCCTCGCCCGCAGCGATGGCGTGGGCCACGTGCTGTGCGCATTCGACGGTGTAGATGATGAGCACCAGGTTGCGGATGCCCTTGCGGCCGTCGGGACGCAGATAACCCATCCAGGAGCTTGTAGCAGCCGACGTGAGAAGGCTCTGACCGCTGTCGCGTTTTTCTGATTGAGCCTCGTTACCTCGGCTGCTACGGGCTGAAATGGTTTCAGACATACGCGGAGTTGGTGTCGGTTGGCGCGCCTGAATGAAGGTCGAGCGTGCCGGAGCGCTCGTCAAGGTCGCTGGCGAGATTATGCAGATGAATCCACGCACCACGCGAGATCGGTTGCGTGGCGTGTCCGATACGCACACCGAATTTGATGACAGCTTCATTCGCCGCGATGTCCCGCAAGGCGACCTTGTGGCCGCGGGCAATCTTTTCCAGTGAACAAATCTCCTGTGGTGCCGCGCCGAGAACATCAAGTGCGCCTACGGTCGCGTCATCGAGCAAAGTAGCGACATTGTCGTGCGGCTGGATCTGGAAAGCGCGCGGCTTCATTTCAACTTGGTGATTTTGTGTTCCGCGCACGTGCGGTCAATCGCATTCCAATCCAATGCCACACCAATGCCGGGCTTTTGCGGGACGTGCGCGATGCCATTCTTATCAATCGGATACTTGTCCTTCATCGGAAAACGGAATGGCTCTTCCGGCACGAGCAACTCGAAGTATTCGCAGTTCTTGATGGCGCAACTGACGTGCAGATTGGCCATGTCCATGAAACCCATCGTCGTGCAATGGATTTCGCAGCGCATCCCGTGCGCCTCGGCCAGATGCGCAATCTTGAGCGTGCCGGTCACGCCCGCCTTCCATGAAACATCGGCGCGCACAATGTCCACGGCGTTGAACGCGATGGCTTGCGCCACGCCCCACGGACCGCCGCGTGTTGTCTCCGTGCCAGCGATGGGAATATCCAGTGCCGCGCAAAGCTTGGCATATTTCGCGAGTTCAAAATCGCGGAAAGGTTCTTCGAACCAGTGATAATCCAACTTTTCCAGATCGCGCCCGACGCGGATCGCTTCCTCCAGCGAATAATCCGCCACCGGATCGGTCATCAAAACGTAATCGTCACCCGCCGCCTCGCGCAGCGCACGATGAATCTCCATGTCCTTCCGCCAAGGACCTGGCGGATGCGCCTTGTAAGCTGGGAAGCCACGCTTCTTGTAGGCACGCAATTGCCTCACGTAATCCTCTGCCTTGGCCATGAAAAGACTGCTCGCATACGTCGGCAGACTCGTGCGACACGCACCGATGAATTGATACAGCGGCAAACCGGCGTCCTGCGCGGCGATGTCCCACAGCGCGACGTCCACCGGGCCGGGCAGATAAATCGGAAAGAACGTCAGATGCCGGTCAATCGTCCACAACTCGTGCCAGATGGCTTCGCGTTCCACCGGCGAACGGCCCATGACCACCGGCGCGATGTTTTCATGCAGATAAGCCTGCGTGACGATGCTCGAACGCGCGGCGAGTGCCGTGGCATGGCCGGTCAGTCCGGTGTCCGTGGTCAACCGCAGCACGACCACGTCCCAATTCATCGGGCTGCGACCGGTGCGGGACGAATCGAACAAAGATTCCTTCCGCTGACAGCGCCAGGTTTCGAACGAGGTGATTTTCATGGCGAAATTCTACCTGGCAAACGTAGCAAGTTCCTTCAGCGCCTTATCCTTGAAACTGAAGCCCCAGCCTGCGCCGTCATTCGGATATGCGAAACCATCCTTCATGCGGATGGGATGTGTGATGAGGTCATCCACCCAGTCGAAAGACTCCGCGCCATAGGCATTCGGCACGGTCATCAGGAGCGGCACGTCGTATTCCTTGTAGTAGTGCGGCAAGACGGGGATGTGATGCGCCTGCGCCAGTGCGGCTGAAGCGCGCCACGCTTCGACGCTGCCCAGTCGGAGCAGATCCGGCTGCCAAAGATCAATCGCCTCGCGACGAATCAGTTCGCGCAACGTGCCAGTGTCAAACTCGCGTTCGCCGGTGGCAATGGACATGCCGGCCTGCCGACGCAATTGCGCGTAACCGTCGTAATCCGTGCGGTTCAGCGGTTCTTCAAACCAGGTGATGCGCAGCGGCTGCGCGGCGCGGGCGAGTTCCAGTGCGGCGGGCAGAATCATGCCCTGGTTCGCATCCATCATCACGCGGATGTGCGGGCCTACAGCTTCGCGGACTTTCGTGAGGCGTTCGATGTCCCGGGCGACTTCGGGCGAACCGACTTTCACTTTCACAGAACGGAAGCCGCGCTTCACATAGTTGCGGACTTCATCGAGCAATTCCGCTTCCGAATACGACAGCCAGCCGCCACTGCCGTAGAGCGGCACGCGTGAATGATACGTGCCGAACATTTTCCAGACCGGCACGCCGAGTGTCCTGGCCCAGGCGTCCCACATGGCGATGTTGATCGAACCAGCCGCCCAGCGGTGCAGGCCAACATTGCCGAAATACTCGCTTTCCTTTTCGTGGTGCATGAGCAGTTCGCCCGTGGTGCTGACTTCACGACTCAATGCCATCGGTGCGATGTCTTTGAGCGCACCAAGAATCGCCTCCGGTGAATAATGAAACGCCAGTAAATGACCATCGCCCGTTACACCGTTGTCGAGTTCGATGCGTGTGACGATGAAGGCGATCTCAGGAATCTGATGCGTGCTGTCCGCAATCGGTTGCGACAGCCTGGAGACAGCCTTGAAATAGGAGATGCGCTTGATGACAGGCATAATCAAAGGATGCCGTATTTCTTGAACGCCGCCGTGCTGCTCATGCCGGCCTCAATCTCTTTGCGCACGAGTTTCTCTCCACGCGCTTTGGCGAGAGCGCGTTCAATGACTTCGGCTTCAACCTGCTTTGGCACGATGACGACACCGTCCAGATCGCCAAAAACCAGATCACCCGGCTGGACTGTGACCTGACCGATTTCGATCGGACAGCGGTAATCCACGACCTGCGTGCGCACGGAGGAATCCTGCGCGAAACGTCCACGTGAAAAGACCGGCCAGTTTTGTTCCAGCACCTTTGGCGTGTCGCGATGGAATCCGTTGATGACTGCACCGACCGCGCCGCGTTTCTTTGCCGTGGCAGTGAGGATTTCGCCCCAGTAGGCGCAACGCATGTCGCCACCACTGGCGAGATAGATTTCGCCGGGCTTCAATTGATCCAGCGCCTCGGTAAGCAGACCGAACGGTTTCTTTTGCTTTCCGAAGACGTCGATCATCACCACCGGCATCGCGCGACCGGCGAGTTTCATTTCCTCGCGCATCGGCTGGATGGGTTGCGGCAGGAACTGGTGCGTGTAGCCGAGGTCGTCGAGAATGTGTCCGACGACGGGCGTGTAAAGTTCGCGTGTGCAGAGGGCGAAGAGTTCGGGATCGGATTTCCATTCTGGCATAAGCCGATGGTAGTGTCTGTTCTTGTTTCACCCAATAACAAACCGGCGGGTGGGCGACAGCGTTAATCCGGCTGGGTCGCAACAATCAGCGGGTTTTTGCCGGCACTACGGTGACGTTCTCCAGTTGGATGGATCCCGAATGGGTCAGCACGTCCGGCCCTTCAACGCCCTTGAACTCCGAATCAATGATCCTGACATTTTCGATGATGGAATTGGCGTTGCCGACCACCCATAACGCGCGGGGGCTGGAGGTGGAAGTGACGTTGCGCATCTCGATGTTGCGAACCGTGGGCTGGAACGGGCCGTGTTGGACGCGCCAGTAAACCAGGTCAATGGTGAGGACGGAATGGGCGACGCGCCCGACTTTGACGTTCCGGAAAAAGATGTTTTCAATCGGGCCGCCGCGTTCGGCGTTTGTTTTGAGCCGCAAGGCACGATCCAGATTCGGGCTGTCCATGACGCAGTCCTCGGCGAAGACGTTGCGGACGCCGCCGGAAGTTTCGCTTCCGAGCACCACGCCGCCGTGGCCGTCCCGCATGGTGCAGTTGCGAATGATGATGTTTTCGGAGGGCACATTGACGCGGCGACCGTCGGCGTTCTTGCCGGATTTGATGGCAATGCAATCGTCGCCGGTGTCGAACAAGCATCCTTCAATCAACACATCGCGGCTGCTGTCGGGATTGCAGCCGTCGTTGTTCGGCCCGTGGCTAGTCACGGTGACGCCGCGAACGGTGACGTTGGTCGAGCGCCCCGGATTGATGACCCACATGGGCGCGTTTGTGATGGTGACTCCTTCGATGAGAATGTTCCTGCAACGGTATGGCTGGATGAAGTTGGGCCGCAGCCGGTGGCCGTCGCCAAAAATGCGTTCCGCCACCGGTGTGCCGCGTTCACCGTGATCGAGCAGCAACTGGCCGCTCGGAGGCAGATTGGTCACCCAGCCGTCGCGCCGCACGAACTGCCACCAGTTCTCCCAACTGGCCGAACCGTCGAGTGTTCCGCCGCCCGTCACCGCGATGTTCTCCTGACCGTGGGCATAGATCAGGGGCGAGTAATTCATACATTCAACGCCTTCAAACCGGGTGAGCACCACGGGCAGATATTTTTTGAAGTCCGGAATGAACTTCAGCGTGGCGTCCGCGGCAACATGCAGGTTCACGCCGCTTTTAAGATGCACCGGGCCGGTGAGAAAAGTGCCGCCCGACACCACAACGCGACCGCCGCCCGCTTGATGGCAGGCGGCAATCGCGTCGCGAATCGCATCCGTGCAATCCGTCCCGCCATCGGCCCGGGCGCCGTAATCCGTGACCCGAAAATCGCGCGCTGGAAATTCCGGCGCCTTGATGCGCGCCAAAATTGGCGGCACGGAGTCCCAGTCGGATCGGCTCTCAGCCTTCACCGGAAGCGTGGTGATGCATAACAGGCCTGCCCCGACCACAGGTGTCAGCGCGTATGACAGTTTGGATTTCAGAGTCGTTAGTGTTCGCATGGAGTCAATTTGGTTTATCAGGGACGAATCACCCGGTAATAACGCTCCGGTGCCGTCGCTTGGTTGGTTTCCGAATAGAGAAATGCCGGTGTCTGGGAAACGTTGGTCTTTACCGGCATCCAATTGACAGGCTCGGCCAGGGATTCGGCCGATTCCACGATGTTCGTCCGGTAGGCACGACTATGTACGGTCATCTGAAACGGGCCGGAGGGCGTCACGGAGGAATCGGAAATCGCCGGCGGGTAAGTGCCTTCCTTGATGATGGTGAACCAGTCCGCAACCACGCCGCTGGAATGAAGATAGGCCACGTCGAGCCGGTTTGAAGCGAAGTCGAGCACGACTGAGCCGAGCACGCTTTGGGAATAATACATGGCGGGGTGATTCAACGAACCGACGCTCGTCGCCTCGCCGGAGCAGCCCATCACGATGTAAACGGTGCCGCGATTCCCCACGGGTGGTTCTCCCAATCCGTCCGGCTTCAGATAGGCACCAATGCCGTTGGTTTCACGCCCGCTGCCCGGCTGGACCACCATGGTCGCGGGATTGAACGTTGCGGAGGATCCATAGTGACCATTGATGAGATGCGAGCGTTCGTAAACATGACTATGCCCCGACAACATCAAGTCCGCTCCGCCCGCTTCGATGATCGGCCCGAAGTTTTCGCGCATCGCGATCAGATCGCCCCTCTCGTCCGAATCGTAACCGCCCTTGGAATAGGGCGGATAGTGCCAGAACACAACCGTCCAGCGGCTGCGGTTCGCGGCCAGGTCGGCACGCAACCAGTTGGCCATCGCGCCGTTTGTCGAACGGTCCGCTGTCATGGAATCAAGACAGACGAAATGCACCATGCCCAAATCGAACGAGTAATAATGTTCTGTTCCACTCGGCACTCCGCCGGCTTCACCGGCTTTGGGCAGGTGAAAGATGCTGAAATAGGGATAAGTGTCCACATGATCGGTCTTGCCGGCGGTGTCGTGATTGCCGAGCGTTGGCCAGGTGACACTGCTCCGCAACAGATTGGAATAAACGTTGAACATGGCCACCTGATGCTCCTCGTCGGTCCCGTCTCGGTAGGCATTGTCGCCGAGTTGCAGCCACGCATGAAGGGTGTTGGTCCCGTTGTAACTGAGGAATGAATCGCGCACCGCCCGCTGATTGATGGCATCCTCCTCGCCGTAAGTCGAAGTTCCGGCATCACCAATCACCCAGACGCGCAACGATTTTTCCGTCCCCGGCTCTGGATGAGTCAGGAAGAAATAATCCGCTCCCGGCCCGGCCAAGGGTTGATTTGTACCGTCGCTCCCCACCGCATAGTAATAACGGGTGTCGGGCTGCAAACCCGTTAGTGTCACGAAGTGATTGATCTGGGGTGTGGAACTTTCATTCGTAAATGTTAGCGAGACGGGATTGGTTCCGTAAACGACCCTGCTGCCGACCGCAATATCGGTCCGCCAGCAGATCGTGATGTTGGTTGACGAACTCAGTTGCAAATACGGCTCACGGAGGAGATTGGCCTGGGGCTGGCCATAAGTCGCGCTGACCTCGCAGCCGAATGCCACGTCACTGCTGTTGACGGAGTTCTGGTGAACTTCAAAGGCGAAGTGGTTCACACCCTCGACAACGTTGGTCAGGGATTCTCCGCTCAGGATGAACGATTCGAATACGGTCGCGTCACCGTTGGCCCCGATGGCCTGAGCCGTCGTCAATTGAGTGTAGCTCACCGGCCCGGCTGCCATTCGCAAGCGCTGGATTTCCGATCCGTTGAGATAGAACACTCCGCCGTCGTCAATCAGGCTCGAAAAACTCACCGCTGTCAGGGCCGCTGTGTTGGTGACGGTGAACGTGGTCCGGAAGTAATAAGTCGGCACGGGACTTATTCCACCCACCCGGGGCGGCAATGGAGTGTTCTTGGGCGCAGGCAACGCGGCCGACTCGATGTAAAGCAACGCAGCTCCGGACGCCCACGTCGTATCATCGTAGGCCGGCGACATCCAATTGACGGCTGACAGGTCGTTGGTGTTGTACCGCCAGGTGGCTGTCATCGGCAACACAACGTCGCCCAATGCGCTGAACGGCAAAAAGGCGATGATGCGAAGTGCGAGAGCGGCCAGTGGTAACGTCGCGCGTTGTGTGGGCCGTTTGTTGTTCTTCATGAATTGTATCACGGGTTCGATGCGGTTCTGGCGAGTTTGAACCAATTCAGGGCGCAGGGGCAACCATTCCTGCCGACCCAATTTGTCTTGGACGCGGAACGCGATGCCGGCCGGGGTCGGTCTGCAATCGTAGCGATGTTGTTCGGTGTCATGGCCTGAGTGCGGACGGAGTCACGCCTTCAATCTTGAGCGTCACTGCGAAATCGCACGGCGGGTTTGGAGGGAGTGTGACGACCAGACCGTTCGCAGTTTGTTCCCACTCCAATTTCCCGGAATAGCCGAGAAGTTTCACGCGTTTCACGGATTGTCCCGCGAGAGATTTTACAAGCAATAGTCCGTCCGACGGCCAGGCCAGGGCGATGGCATAAAGGGCTTTGCCTTTGGTCGTGAAACGGAAATCTTCAGCGGTGAACCGCGTTTTTTCCCTCTTATCCGAGAACGAGCCGGCGGCAGCTTGCGTCGGACCTTCGCCAAAATGTTTCCACGGACGCGTGCCGTAGATGGCTTCGCCGTTGATCTTCAGCCATGCGCCAATTTCGCGGAGGATCTGCTGCTCGCGTTCGGGTATCGTTCCGTCGGCGCGCGGGCCTATGTTGAGCAGCATCGTGCCGTTCTTGCTGACCACGTCCACGAGTTCATCCACGAGTTCATCCGTGGGTTTGTAAACGTGATTGGTAATGTAGCCCCAGGAATTTCGTGAAACGGAGGTGCAGGTTTGCCAGAAATCCGGCTGGATGTCCGCCGCCGCGCCGCGTTCCATGTCGAACACACCCGAACCGCGCGGGAACGAAATGCCTTCCCACTCTTTGAAATTGATTGCCACCTGTTTTTTCCATTCCACGCCGCGATTGTAGTAGTAAGCGGCGAACGTCTTCAGATAGGGCTGGAACACCGGCTGGCAGATCCACCAGTCGAAGTAGAGAACTTCCGGGCGATACTTGTCCACGATTTCGCAGGAGCGCATCAGCCAGTCGTCAAGGAACGCTTTTTCGGGCGGCTCGGCTTG
>DAOLDN010000144.1:0-8351 GCA_035327385.1 Verrucomicrobiota bacterium
GCCGTTTTGCTGCGACACCATGTGTTGCGCGCCGTTTAGATTCGTGGGCGAGGCGCTGACGACCGTGCCGTCGCCGAACACGCGCACCGGTTTGGAGGCGGCGACGGGCGTGCCGTTGGTGTAAAAGGTGAACGTCCCGTTGACCCACATCAATCCGCCCGGCTGCGATTCGAGTTCGCTGACCGTGTTGTTCAAGGTATGGATGAAATTGGTGTTCACGACTCCGTTCGTGCCGGCAGCGACCAGCCGGCGATAAGGAAGTCCGTTGAAACTGGTGAAACTGCCCGCCACCAGCACTTCGCCCGCCGTGTTCAACTCGATGTCCTGAACTGCGTTGTTGAACGTCACGCCGCCGCCGCCGGGCCAGACGGAGTCGAGCGAACCATCGGGATTCAAGCAGACGACGTTGGTGCGGCCCACGCCGTTGACGCTTGTGAAGTTGCCCATGACGATCACGCGACCATCAGCAAGCGGAAGCAGACGCTGCGTGTTGCCGGAGAAATTGTTCGCCGGTTGAATGGCGACATCCGCGAAATCCGTGTCCAGCGAGCCGTCACTGTTCAAGCGCGCGAGATTGGTGCGGATGACGCCGTTGTAGTTCGTGAAGTTGCCGGCGATGAAAATCTTTCCGTTCGGGGCCACGGCCAGTGCGCGCACCGTTCCGTTGGTGTTGACGCCCGGCATCGTTTGAAAACTGTTGTCCGCAGAACCGTCCGGGTTCAATCGCGCGATGCCATGACTGCGAACGCCGCCGGTGTAAAAGCCCGGAGAGACGTCTGGCACAGTGTTGACGTGCGAGAACGCGCCGCCAACAAGAACCTGATCGTTCGTGAACGCCGCCACACACTGGACCGTGCTGGCAAAAATGAATCCCGATGATTCCGCGCCAAAGACTCCGGGTTGGAAATCCATGTCCGGCCAGCCCGGCGACGACGGAATCACCGTCAACACACCCGCGCTGCTGATGCTTGTGCCGCCTGCGTTTGACGCGGCGATCGTGTAACTGCCGTTGCCATTGGTCTGCACGTTCGGCAGGGAAAGCGTCGCATTGGTCTCGCCCGGGAGATCGTTGCCGTCTTTGCGCCATTGCAGCGTCATCGGCACGCTGCTGGTCACGCCTGCCGTGAACGTGACGTTTGACCCGACGCGCACGGTCAGGTTTGAAGGATTGAATGTGAATTGCGGCGGGAACAACGGCTCGCCGCCCACCAACTGCACGCGATAAAGGCCACTGGGCGTCGCCGTCATGGCGGCGAACAATCCGTTGGAAATCACAGCCATCGTCGAGACATCCGTCGAACCAGCCAGGCGCGTGATCTCGTTCCAGTTCGTGCCACCGTTGGTCGTGTGAAACAAACGACCCTCGTAAGCGAACGATGCATTGGCCATCCGGCCTGCGATGAACGTGCCCGTGACGCCGTCCGTGGCAAAATCACGATAGTCAGTGAGATTGAAATTGCCTTCAGGCAGTCCGTTGGTGGCGTTGAAGAGATTGGTGCCGCCGTCCAGAAGGGCGACAGACCGGCGTCCCACGGCTCCGTAAATGGCGAACAGCCGGTCGGATTGCCACGCCATGCGAGTGCCCGACGTGGTGTTGTTGTCCGCGCTGCTGATGCGACTCCAATTCGTTCCGGAACCTTCCAGCAGATAAAAACCGGTGCTGGCTCCCAGCAAGGCGCGTCCGTTCGCCGCACCGAGTGCCCGGGCGGTGCCATTGTTGAAATTGCCCGCCTGAGTTCCCACCACTTGCCACGACAATCCGCCATCCGTCGAGCGCCAGACATTGCCACCATTGGCGGCGCCGGCGAACAACGCCGAACCGTCATGCGCCAGCAGATTGACGGCAGTGCTGTTGGGGATTCCCGTGCCGCCGATCCAGGTCGTTCCGAAATCCGTTGAGAACATGATGGCATTGGTGCCGGTGCTCTGGCTGTTGCGCGCAGCGTAGATCGTGTTACCCACGACAAGCAGTTCGTTCACGCTCTGACCCGAACCCGGAAGCGAGCCGGTCGTTTTCACCCAGTCGAGGCCACCGTTGGTGGAGTAATAAACACCAATGGGACTGCCGGAAGAAATGTTCATCGCGGCGAGCGTGCTGCTGTTGGCGATGCGTGTGATGGTGGGTGTGGCGGGCAGACCGTTGGTCACGCGCAGCCACGCATTGGCCGGCAAGCACGACAACAGGGATACACAAAAAACAGCCGCCACGAGTATGGAACTTCTGCTGATACGAGACATCATTTTCTTGAGTTTGTTGTTTTGGATTCCGTTGTTCGTCGCCCGGGCGGCGTCCTTGAGCCGCGTTGCGGTCGTTTTCTGATCATTCCAACCGCCAAAAAATGTCGCAGACACTAGCTTTGGTCGGTGAAGTTTGCAAGTTTCCGTCTCGGAAGGAAGAACACGGACAGGGCGTAGATGGAATTACGGACACCCGGTGGGCATCGGCAAGGGGCAGTGTCAGGCAGCGGCTTTCGCCGGTGTGACATTCCGGAGGGCGGCAATCACGCTTTCAAAAATCCATTTGCCGTCGTCGCTTCCGAGGAGCGGTTCGCAGGCGCGTTCGGAATGTGGCATAGCAGGCTGAAATCATCACGCCGCTACTTCCACTTCACGTATTTGGCTAGGTCGTGGAATCGGCTCGCCACGCTCGCGCATGTCTTCAATGTGCATTTCCAACGCCTCCTTCATCAGCACGAGTGTCTCCTGCTCCGTGTCGGCTGCGGCCACACACCCGGGAAAATCTGGCGCGTAAGCACTGTAGTTTTCAGGCCCATGCTCGATAATAATGGTGTAGCGCATAGTCATTTCAATCCAGCCTGTTTAAGGATACTGCTCAGTGTTTTCGGATGCAAATCCTGTCTCGGATGCCCCGCCACCGTCACTGTGCCTGGCTTGGTCGGATGATGAAATTGCCTGTGGCTGCCGCGCGTACGGACGAGAAACCAGCCATCATCTTCAAGCTGCCGGAGGATTTCCCGGATTTTCATTTGAAATGAATTTACGCTGCTTGCATGACGAGCTTGCTTTTGATCGCGGCAAAAATGCTTTCAAAAATCCATTTGCCGTCGTCGCTGCCGAGGAGCGGTTCGCAGGCGCGTTCGGGATGTGGCATCAGGCCGGCCACGTTGCGCTTTTCGTTGCAGATGCCGGCGATGTTCAGCAGTGCGCCGTTTGGATTCGCGGCGTCGGTCAGGTTGCCGTCCTTGTCGCAGTATTGCCACAGGATTTGATTGTTCGCCTTCAGCTTCGCGAGCGATTCTTCGTCGGCAAAGTAGCAGCCTTCGCCGTGGGCGATTGGAATGCGGAGCAGTTTGCCGTCAGGAATCTTGTTGGTGAACGGCGAATCGTTCGTGGCGGTTTTCAGAAACACCGTTTCACAACGAAATTGCAGCGAGCGATTGCGGATGAGCGCGCCGGGCAGCAGGTGCGCTTCAGTGAGCACTTGAAATCCGTTGCAGATGCCCAGCACGAGACCTCCATTGTCGGCAAACTGTTTCACGGCCTGCATCACAGGACTGAACCGTGCGATGGCGCCGCAGCGCAGGTAATCGCCGTAGCTGAAGCCGCCGGGCACAATGACGCAATCGGCATCGCCAAGCGAGGCGTCCTTGTGCCAGACGAGGCGCGCGGAATGACCAAGGTGGCGGATGGCGTGGACGGCGTCCTGGTCGCAGTTGGAAGCGGGGAATTGGAGGACGGAGAAATTCATGGTTGTTATAAAAAAGCTCCAAGCACCAACATCCAACATCCAGAGAACATCCAAGCACCAAACTTCAAAAACTCCGCGCGAACGGTTCGTTTGGAGGTTGAAGCTTGGAGTTTCTCTGGAGCTTGGAGCTTGGAATTTGGAGCTTTCATTTCAGGTCAGTCAGTGATTTCCAAGCGATAATCTTCAATGACCGGATTGCTCAACAGCTTGTGCGCGGCGTCGTTGATGGCTTTTTGCGCGGCGGCCTTGTCCGTGCCGGGCGCGAGGTCAATCTCGATGTATTTGCCGATGTGGACGCCGGTGACGCCGTTGTAGCCCATGTGCTCGAGTGCGGTCTGCACCGTCTTGCCCTGTGGATCGAGGACGGCTTTTTTCGGAGTAATGATGATTTTTGCCTTCATGCGAAATCGGGCAACGGCCCGGAAAAATTCGTGGACATGGTGCTAAACGTTTGCGGCGCGGGCGAGATATTTCTGGAGGAACAAAAGCTCCAATTCCCAAACCCCTGGAGCGGTTCAAGTAATTCTGTAGCCGCCTCAAACCGGGAAGGAGCGCGGGCTTCAGCCCTCTTGAACGTGGATTTGCAGGTGGACGATGAAGCGGCGTGAACGCCGCGCCCTGGCCACAGTTATTTTGAAACCGCTCAGCTCCAGAGAAACTTCAAGCTCCAAACTCCAAAAACCAAGCGCCAACCAGCGGTTGCGGATTGGCGCTTGAGATTGGGTGCTTGGAACTTCGCGTCAACGCGCCTGTCGCACGCGCACGGTGTATTTCTTCGCCTTGGCGTTCATGGAGGTGAACTTGACCTGTTCGGTGGCGTTCTCGGTGAGGATGACGGTCTGGAACGGAGTTTCGTCGCCGGTGGACACGCCCATTTCATCCTTGAACACGCAGTTGGCCTGCACCTCGATGCGGCGGGCTTCGCGGTTGCGCAGGCCGACGATGACTTCCAATCGCCCGTCTGGCAGCGTGCGCGTGGTCTGGAGAGTCGTGGTCAACGAGTATTGAACGCCGGCGTCCATGAGCACGACCGATTGTGTGCTTTCCAGGTCAGGCGCTTTGGAGGCGGCGGGCATGTATGGGCCTTTGTCATGCGGCGGTTTGGATTTGCAGCCGGCGACGAGCAGGGTCGCGACGGTCACGGAGGCGAGAATGGCGATGGATGTTTTCATAATGTTTGAGGTGTTGTTGAAGTGTCACTCACGAAAATCACTTTGTCACTGGCCGATGTGATGTTGACGTTGACGGTCTTGGTCAGATTCGACACAGGCGCGCCTTTTGCGTCCAGAAAATCCACCGTGACGGTGTGCTCGCCGGGCGGCAGTTCGACGCTGGCGAAGCTGATGAATTGCGGCAGATTGTCCCATGTGCGGGTGTCGGCGTCGGGCGTGGCGGCGGCGGAAACGCCCTTGCTGATCAGTCCGGCCAGCAGCATGCCGAGGCCGACGTTGCGGGTGGTGTTGTCGCCACTGCCCGCCAGTACAGCGCCGCCGATGATGCCCACGTCGCCCGCCGCGCTGGTGGCGGATTTGAACACGGCCTTGTTTCCCAGCACATGGTCCATTACTCGACCGCCCCGTGTGGTTGCCTGAAAATTCACGTCATCGGTGGGAGCGATGGTGAGATTGACGTTGTCCGTGCGGATGCGAGCGGAGAACACCGGCGATGGCCGCGTGCGGATGCGGAGTTGTTCGCCATACTGGCCGGCGGCGTATTTGACCGGGCCGGGCCCGAATTCGACGATGAACAACACATTCGCCTTCGGCTCGTAGTCGGGGAGGTTGATGTTTTTGGCGTTGGACCGTGCGCGTTTCAACGCGTCCGAGCCGTCACCGCCGAGTTTCGTTGTCGCGAGACCGTCGAGATAATCCGGCAGCACCCAGTCGCCGGCGTATTGCGATTCCTCGGCGTCGCTGTCCTCGAACTCGGCGCTCTTGAAACACGCGCGCGCGTTGTCGTACTCGCCGTCCATCCAGTAGAGAATGCCGCGATAGAAGTAAGCCATCGAACGTTCGTAAGGTTCGCCGATGAACGTCTTTCGCGCTTCCTTGCTGAAATAACCGCGAGCCTTTCGCGCCTCGGCGTCGCTGCCGTAAATGCCCTGAAGCGTCAGCAGCGCATCATCAAACAGCGGTTTGGCGACGTCGTACTGGCCCTGGCGCATGGCGGCGGCGGCGGTGCGGTACTGCCAGAGGACTTTGTCCTTGGCGGGGCCGTCGGCGATCATGTTCGGCCCGTCCACCATGACGTTGCCGGTGAGCGGGACTTGGGTCTGGTTCGAGGTGGTGGCGCAGCCGCAGAAAAGGAGAAGAGCAAAAAGAAATGAAAGCCGTAGGCAGAGGCGCAGCGCGGCAGAGCCGCGATCAATGTTTTTGGACTGCGGCGGAAAGCGGAGCGCCACGCCGCTTTCGCATCCACTGACCGCTTTCCCAAAGCGGTGTCGCCGCTGCGCTCTGCCACCGCATTCCAAAATTTTCCCAGAACGCGACAATGTTGAGAGGCAGCACTGCCGGGAACGTCGAGACACGCAGAGAAGTGAATTCAGAATTCCTCTCAAGCGCCCCTCTGCGGACCTCCGCGTGCTCTGCGTCTCTGCGTTGGACATTTGGCTTTTGAAAACACGGCCCCGAAAATTATTGGAGTGCTTTGTGAAATCACCGATATGCCGCGTCTTCCAGTCCCTGCTTCTTAACTTCAGCGGAGTCTTCCCAGATGATGGCGCTGGTGCGCGCGTCAATGAGTTGGAACGCGTAGAGGATGTAGTCGCTTGTGCCCGCTTTGGTGCGAGTGGACAAGCCCTGCAAAGAGCCGGTAAGGAAATAGTTTGCACCAAGGAATTCCTGCACATTGGGATCGGTGGTGGCGGTAACGGCGCCTTCGCGCTTGAGATTGCGCTCCTTTTCAAGGGCAGCCATGCGATCGCGCGCCAGGAATGTCACCTTGCCACCGGCCTGCTTGTTCAATTCGGTGCGGATGCGTGTCAGGAAGATGTCCTTGTTGATGGGGAAGCGCGTCTGGTTGTCCACGGGATCGAGGACGACGATGGGCGGCACGGCGGCGTTGGCAATCTGCGGGATGCCGACGATGCTGCGGGCCATCTGGCTGGCGACGTTGACAAGGTCCTGGGATTCGATGCCTGTGCCGGTGACGAAGCCCTGTTCGTCGGCGTTCATGCGTGTGACGGGAACACCGGACGGATTTTTGACGCCTTTGGAGGCGCAGCCTGCGGCAAGCGCTGCCACGGCCAGGAGGAGTGCGAAGCGTGTGATGGTGGATTTCATAGTTTTGTTTGATGGTCAACGGTTGAGATCAAGCTGCAATAGAAACTGGTGTCAGAACGTGGGCGCATCCGGGACGCGCGGCGCATCGGGAATCTGTCTCGGCGGCGCGGTCCAGTAATAAGTGGAATTGGCCGCCGGCTGAAAGGTGATTTCACTTTGAACAAGCTGCGGCGGTTGATACGCGGCAGGCTGCGCTGGCGGCTGCTGTTGAACCGTGGAGGCCGGTTGAGGTTTCGTAGATTTGTCCTCCTTCTTGCGCGCCGCGTATTCGGCGATGCCGCCAAGGACCAATCCCGATGCCGCGCCGATTGCCGCGCCTTCACCGGTATTGCCCGAACCGTAACCGATCAATGCGCCGGACGCCGCGCCGAGCAATGTTCCGCCGACGGCGTAATTGGGACGTTCCGGCCGGTAATAATAACCGGGCGCAGTGTAATTGTTGGGAGCGTAATAGACGTAGGTGGAACTGTAACCATAACCGGGTGTGGCCACCACGGCTGGCTGGTAAGTGGCGGGTTCAGCGTAGTATTGATTCTGGCGGCGGGCTTCACCCGCGAGCGCTCCCACGGCAAGCCCGATGCCTGCGCCAATGGCCGCGCCGTCGCCGGAAAAGCCGTCATGGCAGTTGCCTCCCGCTATGCCGCCGATGAAAGTGCCCATCAACGCGCCGTTCACCGCTTCCGGGCTCAACCATTGTGCCCGGCTCGCAATCGCCACGGAGGCGATCATGATTGTCAGGAGGAGCTTCTTCATAATCCGCAGTGGTTTGGACGTTTCAACGCTTCCGTTATTCGGCGGTACCCTAGCACGAAAGGTTCTGCGGGTAAATTGCTCAATTCCAACCGTTGACACTGCGCCGGGCGGGCCGTATCGCCCCTTAAATGTTGATTCGTTCTTCTTGAATCAGTTCACTGTTGGCCGATGATGGCAAAACGTGTCATTCCGTGTCTCGACGTTCACGACGGCAAAGTCACCCGCGGCGTGCAATTCGGTGTCGCCGAGAAGGGCGGCTTGCGCAACGTAGGCGATCCCGTCGAACTCGCGCTGCGTTACAACGAACAGGGCGCGGACGAGATGGTGTTCTTCGACATCACCGCCACCGCTCACGGTCGCGGTACGATGGTGGATGTGATCGAACGCGCGGCGGATCAATGCTTCATGCCGCTCACGGTCGGCGGCGGCATCAAGTCCGTGGACGACATGTACACGATGCTGCGCGCGGGCGCGGACAAGACCAGCATCAACTCCAGCGCGCTCGCAAATCCCGAACTCATCCGACAGGGCGCGGAAAAATTCGGCAGCCAGTGCATCGTCGTTTCGATTGACGCCAAACGTGTCGCGCCGGACAAATGGGAGGTCTT
>DAOLDN010000145.1:0-8310 GCA_035327385.1 Verrucomicrobiota bacterium
GGGCTGCCGCAGTCCAAGACGCTGGCGCGCAGTTCGACATCACCAAGTCTTTCCGTGGCTACAGATTTTTTGAAACTGCTCCCGACCGCGAATTGCGATTCAACACCAGAAACTCGCGGACGGGCCGTCCGCGCTCCTATCTTATTTGCTGCGCAGCCGCGCCATGAATCCAGGTTCGCTTCCGGCGAGGTCCGCGCGGCGTTGCGCGGCGAGGATTCCGCCATAAACACGAACGTCCCGCACCAGCATGTCGAGACGTTTCTGGAAACTGTCGCTCACGATGCGACCCTCGTTCACGTCCGCCTTTTCGAGAAACGACACGCCGTAGGGCAACGACCACGCGTAGCATTGGCGGGCCACCGTGCGCAACTGGTCCGTGACCGTAAGCCCCTTCTCATGCGACGCGACGATGGTGGCAAAAAGCTTTCCCGAAAACTCGTGCCAGAAATGGTCGAGGAAATTTTTCAATACACTGCTGATGCTGCCGTGGTAGTCAGGCGTGCCGAGAATGAATACGTCGGCTCGATTGACGCGTTCCTGTAACGGGCCGAAGCCGGATTGGTTCTCGGCGCTGTCCGGGTTGTAAAGCGGCAACGGTTCTCTGGCGAGGTCCAGCACGTCCACACGGCAGCCATCGGCGTTGAGCTTTGCGGCGACGTGATTGACGACGACGCGCGTGACGGATTCGCCGTGAAGACTTCCCACCACCGCAAGAACGTTCAAAAATTTGTCAGACATGCTCGCGGAGTTTAAGGGTTGGATTGGAAAAGTCGAATGTCGCTTTCGAATCGAACTCTGGAAAGTGCGGAAACAGGAGCGCCGGTCTGTGACCGGCTTTGGACAATACAAGCGCCCAAAGCCGACAGCATGTCGGCGCTCCAACACAGCAAACGTCGGGATGGCCTGGCGCGATTTGTTTTCGCTTCCATTAAAGCAGTGCAACTGTTTAATTCTCGCGCAATGATGATGACCGGCACTTTTCCCGACCACTTCTGGAGCAAGGAGCAACGAATGAACACGGTCGTCTCCGCGATTGACGGAAATTCAAGAACCGCGTGAACACTCCGGACACTGGCAACAATTGGCGGCGCTTTCCGGCCTGGTCCGTCTGGGGTCGGGGATTGGTTCTGGTATTTGCTTTGGTCTTTCCGTTTTGTACCGGCCCCAGCGAATACGACAGCAATCTGGTGAAATACTGGGGACTGATGGTTTTCGCCGGCGTCGCCGCGATCCTTCTGCTGGGCCAATTCAAATCCGACAACGAGTGCGGCGGGATGGCGGCATTGTGGAAGCCGGCACTGATCGCCGTTTGCATCGGAATCTACATGACTCTGTGCGCCGGCGTCCGATTGGATACGGTGGTCACAGCGGTCATTCTGGCTGCCGTGGGGGCCGTTTGCGTGGGCCGGAGACAATCCGCCGCGCCACTTCCCAGGCGGACGCTACTGCCGCTGATACTCTTGTTCATCGTATTTCTGATCTGTTCGCTCGCGTCTTCCGACCAATACACCGCCCTGTTCGGACAGAATTATCGAAAGACGGGATTTGTCACTTTTAGCAGTTGCATGATGGTTTTGGTCGCGACGGTTTATTTTCTCAAGCGACGTGAGGATGTGCGCCTTTGCTTGCGTTTGCTTCTGGCGGCAAGCCCGATCATCTGCGTCATCGGATTGGCCCAGTACTTTGGCGTCAACTTCCCGGCGGGACCTTCAGTGGAAGCCCCGGACCTGCTCCGGTCATTTGGAACCATGGGCCAGGCAAACTGGTTTGGCACGTATCTGATGTTGCTTCTGCCTTTCGCGGTGACGGAGTTTCTGCAAGGTCGTCGAATATTTGGCGCTCTGGCAAGTTGCCTGATTTACGCGAATGTTCTCACTTCGTTGACTCGCGGCGTGTGGTTGACCGCCATTCTGTTTCTCATCGTCGCGCTGATGACGTTGAAACGGGAACGGGGCAAATTGTTTCAATTGGTCGGTTTATTCGTCGTGGTCACAGCGATGTTGTCTCCGTGGGACGACTGGCGGCTGTTCCGGCGGGCCGCAACACTCCAGCAGGAAGTGACAGCGGCGGCCGACGGCTCCCCCGGGACAGGGTCCGGCAGGTTTGCTTTTTGGAAGTACGGCCTGTCGAAACTGCCGCAGCATGCGTTGATCGGTGCGGGGCCGGACAACTACGCCTCGATCGCCTCGCCAAATGACAAAGCGCCCAACACCAAAGCGCACTCCATCTACGTCGAATACGCGCTCACGTTGGGACTGCCGGGGTTGGCGTGTTACTTGTGGTTGCTGTTGAAATCCTTCTCCAAGCTTGGCGGGGAGCTGAATGCCTGGGCGTTTCGTTGCAGTTTGATGGCCTACCTTGTCCAAGGAATAACACTTCACGACACAATTCATGCCTGGCCTTTGGTGTGGTTGATCGCGGGTCTGGCGTTGGTTTGGAGCAGGGAATCACCGGACAAACAGCGTGGTTTGTAGCCGGCCAAGACGGCGAATGGCGAAGACCGGCGCTCAGACAAGTGCAACGCTCCCCCTTTCCACGAACCGTCCGAAGCCCGCAAGGTTTTGGAGTGCGCCAGCCCTCTGGCGCTTTTCGCGTGACGCAACCATTCCAAAGCGCCAGAGGGCTGGCGCACTCCAGGACGCTGTCGCGCCAAATCAAATCCCTCGCGGTTCAAGGTCGCAATGCGCGATGTCACCATCGTGGCAACTTTCCACGAACCTCGACGTAGCGGCGTCTCGGTAGAGCGCCGCAAACGTTCTCTGTTGAGAATGGCGGCGCTCTACCGAGACGCCGCTACGGTTCATGGCCCCGATGCGCGTCCATTGTTGGAGGTCGAAGCTCCTGATGAACTCCTCGCGCGGAACGCCGATGTTGGAATTGAATGACCTCAGAGCCTGTCTGAAAAGTAGCGGCGGGCCTCCCGGCCTGCCGTAGAGGGCGGCATCTTGCCGCCCGGAAAAATCGTCTCGACTGCAACGCGGCAAACATTTTTCGGCGCGTTTCACAATCATCAGGCAAATTCCACCGGGCTGGAAGCCCGGTTCTACGTCAGCCAAGATGGCCGACGCTACAATTTTCAGACAGGCTCTCAGCATTCTGACCTGAAGCAGTCAATTGGAATTGGCAGTCATGGACTGCGGCGGGAAGCAAAGCGCCACGCCGCTTTTCGCACGCATGAAAGCTCTCGTTCACTTGTAGAACACTCGCCCGCCCGAAAGCGGTGTCGCGGCTGTCGCCTTGCCACCGCACTCCAAGACCTTGCGGACTTATCCAGCCCGGCCCCGCTGAAAAACAAAAAAACCCGAGGCGCTTTGCCTCGGGCTTGATCAGATCAATTCCGATGAATTACGAGCCGGCACCAGCGCTGCCGGGCAGGACGTGCGAGGCGTCGCCGTCGCAGGTGGGAGCTGTGTCCACCGCGCTGACAGTGTAGGCACCGCCGGAGGGGCATTCGGGTTCGCTCTTGAGGAACGGAACGATGTCATCCATTCCAACAGCAGCGTCAGCCGCCGCCTTGGTTTCGAGCGCCCATTGCTGGATCGCGCCGTCCATCTGGCGGAGGTTGTTGATGCACGCGTTGGTGCGGGAGGTTTCGCGAGCTTTGACGAAGTTGGGGATCGCGATCGCGGCGAGGAGGCCGATGATGGCCACCACGATCATGATTTCAACCAGCGTGAAGCCCGACTTGCGGGAGTTGCGGATTTTCATAGTTGTTTGCCTTTCGTTACTGACGTGCGGCGTGAACGTGGCGGCAGGCGGGTTTTATTAACTATTACGTTTCTGTTCACTGATTGCCTGTCGCAACCGCGAGTCAGGGTTTAGCAGCCGCAATGCCAGCAAAGGGAACATTCCCGCCCGTGTACAAAAAGAAGGCTTGGGAACCCGCTCCCAAGCCTGATGGCAACCAACTCTGAATTTCGTCCTTATTCAGCCGGTGCTGGCGGAGCCTCCAAGGTAATCAACGAGTGTGTCGCTGGCTCAATCTTACACGTGACGGGTGGCTGGGCGTTGACGGTGCTGACTTCGTAGCATGCGTCCGCCGTCGTGCTCAAACCGGCCGAGGGACATTTGACCTCGTTCTTCAGGTAGGTCAGCACTTCGGTAAAATTCACCGGGGCTGTGTTTCCCTGTTTGGTTTCCAAAGCCCATTGCTGAATGGCGCCGTCAATCTGACGCAAGTTGTTGATACAGGCGTTCTTTTGCGCCGTGGTTCGCGCTTTGACGAAGTTGGGGACCGCGATCGCGGCGAGCAGCCCAATGATGGCCACCACGATCATGATCTCCACCAGCGTAAAGCCCGCTCTCAGTGTGGATTTGATTTTCATACGGTTTTTGTTCTCAGCGGCGTGAACCAGGAAGCAGGCTGTTATGATTATTACAATGTCGGTTCACTTATTGCCCACCACCTACCGCTTGATAAAGTCTAAGTCCGTCATCCTCGAAAGCAACGACTCATTGCCCGAACCCGCCCCAAATGATACCCGACTCATTGTCCGTATTTTCACTGACACCGGTCAGTCCAAATGGTTTCGACTAAAGTAAAGTGTCCCACATTCTGACGACGACTAATAAAACCGGGACAGTCTGAACGAAACCATCCGCCAAAGAACTTTCGCAGACTCCCCCCAAGAACCTGAAGGTAGGGTTCGCAGTCCTCTGCGCGCCGCGAACGCGCAAACTCACCCCTCAGTTTCCGCAGCGGCGCGCAAGGAGGCCGCACCCCAGCGCCCCCAGCTCGCTCCGGTTGCTGGCCCAATGTACGAATTAAAATCGGCTGGGAGCGAGTCCCGCCGGGACGCGCGCCGCAGTTCGCCAGGGGACACCGGAGGAACCGGACACATTCCGATGATTGCCACCGCATTGAAGCTGAAGGCCTTTTTTTGACACCGAATCGCACATCGTCCGAACATTAACGAAAAAGCTCCCCGATTACTTCCCGATGCAAAACTGGTTGAAAATCGTGTCAAGCAAGTCTTCAGTCGCTGTCTGACCGACAATTTCGCCCACCGCATTGACGCCAATCCGCAGTTCCATGGCGGTCAATTCCAACGTCGCACCGGCCTTTAACGTTTCCAACGCCTTCTGTAACGCCTCGCGCGCGCGGTTCAGCACATTCTGATGTCGCGCGTTGATCATCACCTCCAACATCTCGGATTTGATCTCGCCAGCCCACACCAGTGATTTGATTGCGTCTTTCAACGGCTCAATCCCCTGCCCGCTCAAACAGCAGATGTCCACAACGGACGCGTCCTGCGGCGGCAGCGAAAGTTTGACCGGCAGGTCGGTCTTGTTGCGGAGAACGATGCGTTTCCTGCCTTTGAACTCGCTCAAATGATCCGCATCTGCCGGCGTCAACGCCTCCGACGCGTCCAGCACGTGTAATATCAACTCGGCCCGCTCCAGCGTCTGTCGGCTTCGGCGCACTCCTTCGCCCTCAACCTCGTCCAACGCTTCACGCAAACCCGCCGTGTCAATGAAAACCACGGGGATTCCCCGCACGTTGGCGGTTTCCTCGATGGTATCGCGCGTCGTTCCAGGCGTCGGCGAAACGATCGCCCGATCCCGGCCCAGCAATTGGTTCAACAAGCTGGACTTCCCCGCGTTTGGCCTGCCCACGATGGCCGCGCGAATCCCGCGTCGAAGAATCTGCCCTTCGTCGGCAGTCCGCAGCAACTCAGACACAAATGCGATTCCATTCTCCAATCTTGAAATCAATTTCTCCCGCGTGTCCGGTGAAATGTCCTCGTCAGGAAAATCAATATGCGCTTCGACGTGCGCCAGCACGTTCAGCAGGTCATCGCGCAACAGGTTGATGCGCCGGGAAAGTTTCCCAGCGAGTTGCTCGTTGGCGGCGCTCAACGCGAGTTCAGTCCGCGAATGAATCAAATCCGCGACGGCCTCCGCCTGCGCAAGGTCAAGCCGCCCGTTCAGGAATGCGCGCTTTGTGAATTCACCGGGCTCGGCTGCGCGTGCGCCGTTCGCAAGCACGGTGTCCAGCACCGACTTCGCCGACAGAATGCCGCCGTGACAAGTGATTTCCACGATGTCCTCGCGCGTGTAAGTCCGCGGCGCGCACATGACGGCCACCAGTACTTCATCCACCTGCCGCCCGTCACGGATCACTTTTCCATAATGCAGAGTGTGGGAGGTTGCCTCGGAAGGTTTGCGTGAATTTCCACCAACAGGAATGAAACTGCGATCCGCAACCGCAAGCGCCTCCGGTCCGGAAATGCGAATGACCGCCAAACCTCCCTCACCCAACGGCGTCGCGATGGCGGCAATCGTGTCGTTCATCGGCCGCAAACGCCGGAAGGAATCCCCGTCCGACGACCTTCAAGCCACATCCGTGCCTTCTCATAGCTCTTGCGCTGGAGATAGTGCTTCAAATTGCCATCCGCGTCCGGAGGCAGACCCGATGCCAGCGAGTCAACCCGCGCCAACAACGCGCCAATGTCGGGTTTGAGCGATGACGCACGAAGAGATTTGACGGCATCGTCCAGTTCCACAAGTGCCCGCAGAAGGTCTTGTTCAATGCGAGTCATAACGCGAAATGCAGCAGGTGACGGACGCTTTCAACCGGCTTTGCCGCCTCGAACTTGCCCATCAGATACCACGCGGTCACAAACCGTGCCAGTCCCGTGGCCAGAATCAACATCAGCGAACTGGTCAGGTACAACCCAAATGCGTGTGGCGGGTCCGGCATCATGATGCGCGGCACGCCATGATACAAAATCGCCAGACTGATGATGATACCCGCTGCCCACGGAATCCACGGACTGACGGTGAACGCATCCAACAGCCGCAGCGTCAGCATGGGACTCAAACCATACGCCACCACCGTGAAGCACTGATTGTACGTGTGCCTGCCATGAAACGTTTCCCCCAGATTCCTGATGATCCACGCACTGACGAACACGACGACGAGCGTCAATGCCAGTTGCAATCCCAAGAACACCCCGGCCTCCGCAACCGTGAAGTGGCGCACGTATGCGACTCTCGATTGCGGCTCTCCCCACTTCACCAGGCCGAAACCTTCCACAACCGATGTGATCAGCAACATCGGCAGCAGATAAACAAACAGCACATAACTCGTGCTATGGCGCGCACGAAACACGCCATCCCATGCCCGACCGGTGTCAAATACCAGCAATAGCGCCTTGATCATTGGCCCCAGTGTTACCCACGGACCGCCAGCCTGACAATACATTTGCTTCCAACAGATACCGGGTGTTGCCACGCAATACCAAAGGGGTCATGTTGACGACGTGACTCTCAATCGCCATCGCCTTACATGCCTGGCCGGATTCGCCCTGCTGGCGGTTTTGGCAACGCTCTTGGCCGGCTGCAAAACGCCGAAAATTGACTGGAATTCGCGGGTCGGCAATTACACCTACGACCAAGCCGTGCTGGAACTCGGACCACCCGACAAGCACGCGACTCTCAGCGATGGGGTGATCGTCGCGGAATGGCTTGCGCGACGCGGCTACACCCAAGCTTACGTTTCGCCCGCCTATTATCCCGGATATTACGGCCCTTATTACGGCCCGGTTTTTGGGCCTGTGGTGGAAATCACCACGCCGAGCCTGTTTCTGCGACTCATCTTCGCGCCGGATCAAAGACTCCAGGCGTGGAAGACCTACTACAATTAGACATTATCTTCTTCCGAGCAACAAAGCCTCGTGATTAACTGCCGCCATGAACGTTGACACCGGCATCTGGGAAAAACTCACAAAAGTCGTGCTGTTCCTCGTCGGCGTGGCCGTCCTGCTGCTGATTGCCATCTGGTACCTGCCCCTCATCAAGCAAAACGAACGCATGCGCAAAGAGATCATTCGCCTGGACTCTCAATTGCAGATGGAGGCCGCGCAAAAACGCGAAACGCAGAACACGATCGAAACCCTTCAAAATGACCCCAAGGCCGTAGAACGCCTCGCGCGCGAAACCTTCGGCTATGCCAAACCCGGCGAAACAGTCGTCCGCTTCGAACCCGCGCCGACCAACCAGCCTTCGGCTCGATAAAACCCCGAAATTCACGCTCCATATCCTTCCGCTGCTCCCGCTCGATCTCGGCATTGCGCATCGGAAGTTGAGTGTTGGGTGTTCCCTTTCTCTTCCGCTTCCATAACGCCGCCCGGACAGAACGCACTTCTCGACGAACCTTCCCAAAAAGATTGGGGGCTGCCTTTTAGGCAGCCCCGCACTTCGTTTCTGTGCCTGAGTTTCGTTCCGCAACGGGTCGTCAGCTTACGGCTGAACCGCCCTGTAGAACCGCTGGCTCATGCCGCTCATCGCATCAACGATGGTCCATAT
>DAOLDN010000146.1:0-8274 GCA_035327385.1 Verrucomicrobiota bacterium
CCAACGGCGGGTTTTGCCTTCCGAACCACATCCCTTTCGAGTGATCCCGGCGGTCATGTTCACGAGGCTTCCTTGCCCGGGGCGGGCGCGTTGTCTTTGTCTTCGTCTCCTTCTGTCACGGGCGCGATATTAAGCCGTTGCATCCGATAGCGCAACGCGTGTCTGCTGATTTTTAATCGTTCGGCGGTGCGGGTGAGGCTGAAGCGATTTTGTTCGAGCGTGGCGCTGATGAGGTCGCGCTCGAAGCCGGAGAGCAGTTCGTCCAGTGATTCGGCGCCGGTGGCGGCGCGGGGGGCTTCGGCCTTCTGTAGGCGCGATTCGAGATGAAAGTCCGGCAGGCTTGAGGGCTGGATTTCCTTGTCGGTTTCCAGGATGAGGGCGCGTTCGATGACGTTGCGAAGTTCGCGCACGTTGCCGGGCCAGTGGTGTGACTGGAGTTTCTGGCGGGCGGTCTTGGAGATGGCCTTGACGTTTTTGTTCATCGTGGCACCGAAGAGCTTCAGGAAATGCTCGGCAAGCATCTGAATGTCGTCGCCACGCTCGCGCAACGGGGGCATTCGCAACTGGACGACGTTGAGCCGGTGGAAGAGGTCCTCGCGGAACTGGTCCTCAGCGATGGCCTTGACGATGTCGCGGTTGGTGGCGGCGACGAGGCGGACATTGACTCGCAGTTCCTGGGTGCCGCCGACGCGTGTGAAGGTGCCGTCTTCGAGAAAACGCAGGAGCTTGGCCTGGAGCGGACGGCTCATGTCGGCGATTTCATCGAGGAAAATGGTTCCGCCGTCCGCTTCCTCGACGCGGCCGGGTTTTTGTTTCAACGCACCGGTGAACGCGCCCTTTTCGTGGCCGAAGAGTTCGCTTTCGAGGAGGGTTTCGGGGATGGCGGCGCAATTGATGCGGACGTAACTGGCCTTGCGGCGGTTGCTGAGACCGTGAAGTGCTCCGGCGGCGAGTTCCTTGCCGGTGCCGCTTTCGCCGAGGACGAGCACGCGCGCGTCGGTGGGCGCGACAGTCTGGATCATCTGGCGCAGTTCCCGGATTTTCTGGCAGTCGCCGACGATTTGTTCAAGGCGGCAGGTTTCCTCGGTGCGCGCCCGAAGTCGGGCGTTGTCCACGATGAGCTTGTGACGCTCGGCGCAGCGTGCGACGGCGTGGAGAAGTTCCTCGGGAGCAAAGGGTTTGGCGAGGTAATCAATGGCCCCGGCCTTGATGGCCTCCACGGCCAGTTTGGGGGTGGCGTAGGCTGTGATCATCAGCGCGGGAAGGTCGGGCCACTGCGATTTTATCCTGGGCAGGAATTCGTAGCCGGACATGCCGCCGAGGCGCGCGTCGGTGATGACCATGAAGAAGTCTTCGCGCGCGAGGAGATTGAGGCCTTCCTCGGCAGATTCGACGGCGCGCACCGTGTAGCCCTCGCTGCCGAGGATGGTTTGCAGCGAGAGTCGCATGTTCTTCTCGTCATCAACGACGAGCACAGGTGGCAGGGAGGAGCTCATTTGCCGAGTCGCATGAACGTCTTTGCGGGGAATAGTAAGGTGAAGGTGGACCCGTTTCCAAGCACCGATTGCACGCGGATGGTGCCGCCGTAAAGTTCCGCGTTTTGTTTGACGAGCGCCAGGCCCAGGCCGGTGCCGCGTTCCTTGGTGGTGTAGTAGGCTTCGAAGACGCGCTCGATTTTGTCCGGCGGAATGCCCGGGCCGTCGTCGCGAACGGCGATCTCCACGGAGTAATCGCGGTGGCAACGGGCGCTGACGGTGACGTTGCCCGCGCCGCCGAGTGCTTCTCGGGCGTTTTGAAGGAGGTTGATGATGGCCTCGGAAATGTGTTTGCGCTGCATCAACAACGGCGGAAAGCGACCGTCGTAATCACGATGCACATGGACGCCCGAGGGGACGCCGGAGGGGAAAACCTCTTCAATGGCGCGGTCGAGTTCCTCGGTCACGTCCAGGCGTTCGACGCGGCCCTCGGACAATTGCGCGTAGCCCATCAACTGGGTGATGATCTGGTCGGCACGAGAGACCTCCTCGCGGATGATATCGAGTTGTTCGGTGAATTCCGGTTTGGAGTCCTTGAGTCCGCGGCGCAGTGAGAAGGCGGTGTTGTTGATGATGCCCAGCGGATTTTTGATCTGGTGCGCGATCTGGGCGGCGAGCCTTCCCGCGGAGCGCAACTGGCTCTCGCGCGTGGCGAATTCGCGAGCCTCCTCCTCGGCGTGACGTTGGCGTTCCAACATCACTTGCACGGCGTGACAGCACGCCGCAGTCAGCCACAGTACCATCAACCGCGCAAACAGCGGTTCGCCCACTTCCTCCGGTGAAGACCAGCCGAGGGCGGCGCGCGAGCCTTCGTCAAGGTTTGCCGCGATGGAAGAGCCTTTGAGCGCGGACACGGCGTAAAGGACGCTTGCTGCGACGTTCAGCGCCAGTTGCCAGTGGCCGCGCCGGATGCTGATGGCGTTGCGGATGACCAGTCCGAAGTAGAGCCAGAAGACAATGCTGCCGAATCCGCCCGTGAGCACCGTCAACGCGCCCAGGAACAGCGCGTCCACCACGCTGCTGAGGATGGCCATCCATTGGACTGAAACCGGCGACAGTTTCTTGCCGCCGAGCAAAACACCCGCCAGCACGATGCTGCTCAACACGTAGAGTGCGAAAAAGGAAATCACAACGTCGGGCGCGACGCGGATTTCCTGGACGATCTTGGTCCAGTCCGTCCGGTATTCCGACAAGGCGAGCATGAGGCAGCCGGCGACCTTGAGCGGGAGCATGATGTCCAGCTCCATGATGCGGATGCGGCGCACCATTTGCGCGGGGTCGGCGGCGGGGGCCTTGACCAGCGCGGCCAGCTTCTCAAACCACTGGCTGAGGGCCGGGATCATAAGACATTCAGCGCCCGGCTGCTTTCATCGCCGCTCTGGCGATATGGTCCACGGGCCACAACCGGCCCACGCCTTCATAGCCGCAGGACAGAAGGCCCTCGTCCGGCCCGATGAATTTTGCGCCGCGCTTCTTGAGCGTGGCCGCGTTCTGTTGTGTGGCGGGGTGGAGCCACATCTTCCCGTTCATGGCGGGCGCGATGAGGATTTTCGCCTTGGGGTTCAGCGCCAGGGCGATGCAGGTCAGCGCGTCGTCCGCGATGCCGTGGGCGAGTTTTGCGATGACGTTGGCCGTGGCGGGGGCGATGAGCAGCAGGTGCGCTTCATCGGCCAGTTGGATGTGCGTTGGCTTCCAGCCTTCCTCCTCGTCGTAAAGGTCTGTGACGACGGGATTGCGCGACAGAGTTTTGAAGGGCAACGCGGTGACGAAGCGTTGCGCGTCGGCGGTCATCACCACGCGAACGTTGCAGCCCGCTTTGGTCAGCAGACTGGTCAGGTCCGCCGCCTTGTGCGCGGCGATGGAGCCGGTCACGCCCAGTACGATGTTTTTTGTTTTGCTCATGGCATTGCGTGTTGCGTATTGCGTGTTGCGTCAAGCAACGTGCGGCGGCCCGGCATTCTTGACGCGACACGCATACGGGACACGCGCTTAAAACTCCGGCGGTTGCGCCCGCGCGGCGCGCATTTTTTCCGCGTCCACAATCGCCATCATCCGCCGCAGGTCCGCCTCGATGCTGCTGCTGATGAGGAGATAATCGAAGTTTTTCCATTGCGCGATTTCCTGTCGCGCCACGCCGAGTCGTTTTTGTACGACGGCTGGAGCGTCGCTGGCGCGGCGGCGGAGTCGTTCCTCCAGCACAGCCAGCGTCGGTGGGGTCAGGAAAACGGTGAACAACGCCCGGCGCAATTCGGCGTCCTCCTCGGCGCAACGGCGGATGGAGGCCGCGCCCTGAACGTCCACGTTCAACAATACGTCTTTGCCCTGGCGCAGTTTTTCGAGCACCTCGGATTTGAGCGTGCCGTAGCTGTTGCCGTAAACGGTCGCGTGTTCCAGAAAGTTTCCCGCCTGGACGCGTTTGAGGAAGGACGCGGCGTCCAGGAAATAGTAGTCAACGCCGTCTTTCTCGCCGTTTCGAGGCTCGCGTGTGGTACAGGTGATGGCGCGGGTCATTCCAGGCCGGGCGGACAGCAACTGCTGGCAGAGCGTGGTCTTGCCGCCACCGGACGGGGCGGAGATCAGGATCAACAATGGACAGGGATCGCTCATCGCAAGGGCAGAATGACAGTTGAAGAATGTAGAGTGAAAAGACTTCGTGCCGCACCGCCGGGCAGTGACTTCCCGTTCTTCATTCTGGCTTCTTCATTTTTCATTCTCATTCATTCCACGTTCTGGGCTTGTTCGCGGAATTTTTCCAATTCGGCCTTCAGCGTGACGACGTCGCGCGAGATGATGGCGTCGTTGGCCTTGGAACCGATGGTGTTGACTTCGCGGTTCATTTCCTGAGCCAGAAAATCGAGCGTGCGTCCGACAGGCTCGGAGGATTTGGCGCAGTCTTCGAACTGTTTGAAGTGGCTTTGCAGGCGGGTCAGTTCCTCGGAAATGTCCGAGCGGTCGGCGAAGAAGACGACTTCCTTCAACAACCGTTCGTCGTCCGGCTCGGGCGATGGCAGTCCGGCGGTTTTGATGCGTTCGACGAGTTGTTCGCGGTAACGTTCGGCGGATTTGGGCGCCTGTTTCTGAACTCTGGCGACGCATTGGCGCATGGTGTTGACGCGTGAAGCGAGGTCGCGGGTGAGATGTTCGCCCTCGCGCTCGCGCATTTTGACGAGCGCGGTCAGCGCCTGTTTGGCGGCCTTTTCGACGGCGGGCCAGAGGTTTTCGGTTTCAGCCAGTTCCTCGTCGGTTTGGAACACGCCCGGAGCGCGAACGAGATGGTCGAGGGTCACGTTGCCGTCAATCTTGAGTTGGGCCGCCAGTTTTTTGAGTTCCTGGGCGTAGGCTTTTGCCAGGGGGATGTTGAGGTGCATGCGGGCTGAGGCGCGGCCCTCGACCGAGTGCAGGGCGACGCGGCCCGTCACGCGGCCCCGGGCGACGTGGCGGTTGATGAGGTCGCGCAATGGAGCGTCGAGCATTTCCATTTCGCGCGGGAGGTTCACGGAGATTTCGGCTTGTTTGCGGTTCACCGAGCTGAGCTCCACGGTGACTTTGAAGCCGTCCCGAGCGCACTCGCCGCGTCCGTAACCCGTCATTGACTTCATGGCCGGAGAATATGCGTAAAGCCCGGCCATCAGGCGAACAAATTCTGTCGGTACTCCGCGGCGCGGCTCAACGCGATGGCGCGCGGACACCGCAGTGGTTTTAGATTCCTTCGCGGGACGGGCCGGAGTCGGGCGGTTGCGCGGCGAGGATGGAAACCGCCCCGGGACGTGGCGGTCTGAGTCTCCAGATACCTGCAAGAATGCTGCCGATGACCGAATGGAACGTGGCGGAGATGGCGCAAGGCAACGCAGAATCGGGCAACAGCGGAAAATGTTTCCTCGCCAGAGCGGCACCGAGGCCGGAGTTTTGCATTCCGACCTCGATGGAAACCGTCCGGCAATTGATCTCCTCGAACTTCAACAGTCGAGCGACAATGTAGCCCAGTCCGAAGCCGCCCGCATGCAACAGGAACACCGCCAGCAGCAGCGTGCCGCCTGCTTCCTTCAATCGCTCCGAGCTGCTGCCGATGATGCTGGCGCAGATCAACGTGATGACGAGCACGGACACGAGGGGCGAGACGGGCAGGATGCGTTTCACAAAGCGCGGCGCGTAATGGTGCAATGCCAGCCCGATGACCAACGGCGCGAGAACGATCTTCACCGTGCTGAGAAACAAACCCCAGGCATCCACCGGCACGTAGGTTCCCGCAAGCCACCGCGTCAACAGCGGCGTCATTACGATGGCGCCGAACGTCGAGCACATCGTCATCAACACGGACAACGCCACGTTCGCCTTCGCCAGGAACGTCACGACATTCGACGCCGTCCCCCCGGGGCAGCACGAGACGAGGATCAACCCCACGGCCAGCGACGTTTCCAATCCCAGCCCGTGCGCGATGGTCCAGCCCAGGAACGGCATGATGAGATATTGCGCGACAAAGCCCGCCGCCACGGCTTTGGGCAGCCGCAACACGGCCTTGAAGTCGTCCACGCTCAACGTGATGCCCATGCCCAGCATGATGACCGCCAGCCCCCAAGTGATGAGGTCGCCGCTGAACCACGTGAACCAGTGCGGGCAAACCAGCGCCAGCGCGCCGCCAACCAGTACCCAGGCGGGAAAAAGGTTTGTGAGCGCGGACAACAGGCGATTCATGGACGCGGCTTTATAGTGCAGTGGAGGCGGCGACTGCAAGCATGCGCATTCGCGAGTCGTCCGTCGGTGGGAGTTATTGCATTGCTTGACGCGACGCGCGCTTTGCAGTTCCCTTTGCGCCGCGTGAGCACTGCAACCGAAGTCAAACCCGCCAAACGTCCGCATCTGGTGCGGAGAATGTATGACTGGACCATGAGCTGGGCCGAACGGCCCGGCGGCGCGTGGGCGCTGTTTTTCATCGCAGTCGTCGAATCGTCCTTCTTCCCGATTCCCCCGGATGTGTTGTTGATCGCCCTTTGCGCGGGCCAGCCAAAACGGTCATTGCGGTTTGCGGCGATCTGTTCGCTGGGTTCGGTGGTCGGTGGAATGATCGGTTACGCCATCGGTTACGGCGCCTGGCATGCGGTGCGGGATTTGTTCATTCCTTATGTGTTCTCGCAGGGCGTTTTCGACAAGGTGGCGGAGCTTTACCAGGGCAACGCGTTTCTCGCCATTCTCACGGCGGCGTTCACTCCAATTCCCTACAAAGTGTTCACCATCGCGGCGGGCGTCTTCGAGGTGAACTTCTGGACGCTGGTCATCGCCTCGATTATTGGTCGGTCGGCCCGGTTCTTTCTCGTGGCCGGAATCATCCGCATCTTTGGTCCGACCATCCGGACGTGGGTGGAAAAGTACTTCGACTGGTTTGCGTGTGCGTTTTTCGTGCTGCTGATCCTTGGGTTCGTGGCGGTGAAGTATCTGAGATGACGCGGACGGTCGCGTTCCCGTGAACGCCGGATCAGCGCGCCGAGTGTGGCGGCTTGGGGTTGTTGGCCTTGATGCGCTCCAGTTCCATCGTCTGGAGCACGACGGACTGGCGCTGGATCTCTTTCTTCAGTTTTGCAGTCAGCCGGGTCTGCTCCACGAGAACTTCGTTCAACTGTTCCACCTGCCGTTCGAGATGCGCGACGTGCGTCTCGACGGCCTCCAATCGCAGGGTGGCTTCGTCGTTCATCGTTTCTGGAGCGTGAATTGCCGGTGCCGCGTGAACACGCCCCGCAACGCGCGGGACGTTTCGTCCTGGATCGCCTGCAATTCGCGATACACGGCCACGTTCTTCGCGACGGGTTCGGCGGTTTCCGATTTGTTCAATTTCACAAATTCGTCGGTGATGTCGCCGATGGAAATCTTTTCGCCCTGCTGCAATTTCCAGCACCAGAGGGCCTGCAACGCCGCGCCGTAGGCCGCGCCTTCGCCAACCGCGAGCGTGACCACCTGCGCGTTGAAAACGTCCGCCATGATCTGTCGCCAGAGACTGGAGTTTGCGCCGCCGCCGGTGGCGCGGATTTGCCGGGCGTTGACGCCAAGTTTTGCAAGGCGGCGCAGGCCGTAGTTCATTCCGAGCGTCACGCCCTCGAACGCGGCCCGGCAATAATGACTGGCGCTGAAGGTGCGCGTGTTGATGCCAAGCATCACGCCGCTGCCGTCCGGAACGTTCGGCGTGCGTTCGCCTTCGAGGTAGGGCAGCAGCAACAGGCCGTTCGCGCCCGGCGGCACTTTGGCCGCCTTGCTCTCGAACTGCTCGTGCGTGTAGCCGAAGTCCAGCCGCATCATCTCGGTGGCCACGGTCACGTTCATCGTGCAAAGCAGCGGCAGCCAGCGATTCGTGGAATCGCAAAACGCGGCGATCTCGCCGTCGGGGTCCACCACCGGCTTGTCCGCGCAGGCGTAAATCGTTCCGCTCGTGCCGAAGCTCGCGGTGACGATGCCTGCGCGCGTGTTGCCGGTGCCGATGGCACCCATCATGTTGTCGCCGCCGCCGGCGCTGACGAGCACACCGGGATTCAATCCCAGCGAACGCGCGGTGTCCTGCTGCAACCGGCCCGCGGGCTTGTCGCTGGAGATCAGTGGCGGAAGTTTGTCCGCGAGTTCGGGGTCAATGGCATCGAGAACGGCCTGCGACCATTTGCGTTTGCGAACGTCAAGCAGTGCCGTTCCGCTGGCGTCGCCGAATTCCATCACACGCCCGCCCGTGAGCCAGAAGTTCAGATAGTCGTGCGGCAACAGC
>DAOLDN010000147.1:0-8270 GCA_035327385.1 Verrucomicrobiota bacterium
AGACGCCCTCAACTGGTTCGCCTCGTGCGGCTATAGTTTTATTTAATTTGCTCTAAAGGAAAAGGCCTCATCCTTTAATTTCAGTTCATTGGTTCAGTGCCATTTCTCAGGGCCCGTCTCAATTTCTTGCAATGGGGAGCGCACGCGCCCTCGCGTGCGTTCGGCTGCGCCTCGCAGCCGAAACCACGCGCGCCTTCGCGCGTCGAAACGGGCGCGGTGGCACGCCCTCGCGGTTGACGAGGCGTCAACCGCCGCACGCGAGGGCGCGTGCGCTCCTCGGAAATGTGGGTTGCAGGAAGCTGAAATGCATCCGACGGGTCGGCGGCGGCAAATATCGTCTGGTAATGGGCGGGGCGAGACGCTAGAACGTTCGCACCTCAAGGTGTTTCAGAGGGCTAAAACCGCTATGAACCCCATCCATCAAGTCCACGCCGGACCCGACGGGAAATGGTGTCTCAACATGCCGACCGTGACCGCGTCCCTCAAACAACTGGCCAAATCCGAAACCACCGGGCGCAATTACGGCCGCATTTACGCGTACGACAAATATCTCAAGATTCTCAATGGGGGAACTGAGCCATTGCCTTGAAGCTAAATACACAATCCGAAATGTCCTTGGACACTGGACAAGCGACGCTTTGCGAAAGGGATTGCCCAATGATTCTATTCCGAGAAAATTGGCCTCGGCAGATTCACAAATGACCGAACCGTTGTCGTCTAACGTATCGAAATGGAACATCTTGAACTTGGTCTGTAAATGTCTGACCCCAGATTGTAGAACTATAGCATGACGCTTAATCAGCTCATCGCCGATTTAGACTACGAGGTTTCACCGCATTTTCTGCGGCGTGGAACGGCTACGTTTGATCGCGCTCCCGACATCGGCCACATCCTGCGCACGGCGGCACGCCGCGACACCTGTCGGCTTGAGGGTGTCTATGCCCTCCGTCCGTTCGACGAGGAAAGTTCGCCGGTCCCCGTGGTTTATGTGTGCGAAGCGGATGACCTCACGACGGCAGATGCGATTCACGAATTGGTTTGGAATCAAGACATCGTTCCCTTTCTCTTGGTTCGCACACCGCAAGGTTTGCGGCTCTATTCCGGGTTCAAATGCAATAACAAACCCGGCAGTCAGCGCGAAGGCATCCTAGATCCACTGATTGAATTTAATGAAATCGCTGACAAGCTCGCGGAATTTCGGGCCGACGCAATTGATTCGGGAGAACTCTGGCAAAAGCGCGGCGCAGACGTTCAGCCGGACAAGCGCGTTTATTGGAGCTTGCTTGAGAATCTGAAACAGCTCGCGAAGAAGTTTAGAGATCAGTTTGGTCGCGAAAACGTCAAGAGCATCATCCATCCGCTCATCGGCAAGTACGTCTATCTTCACTATTTGAAAGACCGTGGCTTTCTTTCTCGGCGGCGGTTGGAGGAATGGGAGGTTCAACACGACACGGTATTTGGTCGCACCGCCACTCTAGCTGGCTTGCGGACTATCTGCAAAAAGCTCGATGGCTTTCTCAATGGTCGTGTCTTCCCGTTGAAATTCACCGGCCCCGATGCGCCCACGGAGAATCAAATCCAGCGCATCGCAGGTGCGTTTGAGGGAGACACTTTCAATGGCGAATGGCAGTTCCATCTCCCGTTCACGGCGTTCAAGTTCAACTTCATTCCCATCGAGACGCTCTCGATGATTTACGAGCAGTTCCTCCATCTGCCTGACAAACCGGATTCAGACGAGGACGATGAGCAGAGCGAAGGCCGCAAGGCTGGGGCGTATTACACGCCCATCCCCGTTGTGAACTACATGCTCGCTCAGATGGATAAGCGACGGCGGCTCCAGCGCGGCGTCCGCGTGTTCGATCCGAGTTGTGGCTCGGGCGCATTCCTTGTGCAGTGCTACCGGCGGCTCATTGAGCGCGAATTCATCCAGCGTAAGAAAAAGGCAGCACCACAAGAACTGGCCACGCTGCTCAAGCGCCACATCTTCGGCGTGGATATGGACGATAATGCGTGCAGCGTTGCCGAGTTCAGTCTTTACCTCACTTTGCTCGATTACGTGAAGCCTGCGGACCTCATTGACCATCCGCGCTTCCGCCTCCCCACGTTGCGCGGTAACAATATCTTCAAGTCCGATTTTTTTGCGTTTAAGCCCTTTCAGACCAAGTTCCATTGGATTGCAGGCAATCCGCCGTGGACGAAGCCAAAGGGAGAGCAAGCCGAAGACAATGAAGTGGAGGAACGCTCCAAACGCGTGCTGGCATGGATCAAAACACACACCAAGACAATGCCGGTCGGCAAAAACGCCGTAGCACAGGCGTTCGCGTGGCGATGCCAGGAGTTCATGACCAGCGATGGCGTGTGTGCGCTGCTTATCCCAGCGATGACACTCTTTGAAGACCCTTCGGCGGAATTTCGCCGCAAATTTTTCCGTGAGCATCGGCTCCATGCGGTCACGAATTTTTCAAATCTGGCGGAAGTCCTCTTCGCAGGCCGTTCTCGAGTGCCCGCCGTCGCGATTTTTTTTAGTTTGCGGAAAAAGAATTCCCAGCCCGATGACTTGGAAATGACGAGGGTCTTCTCTCCACTCGTGGCCAATCAAGAACCGACACGACCGTTGTCATCAGGCGCTCGCGCAGAGACGTGGAGCATCACCATCAACGGCGATGAGGTGCGAGAGATTTCTTACTGCGAGATCGCGACTGGAAGTGGTTTGCCTTGGAAGCTCGCAACTTGGGGCTCGGCGCTGGATGCGTCATTGTTGACAAAGATGCAACTGCTGTGGCCCACACTTGAGGAATGCGAAGCTAAGTGGAAACAAAAGAACAAGATGTTCGTTCGGAATGCTGAACGCGGCGTGTTCGGCATCGCGCAAGGTCCTGATTTGGGCGAGAAAAAGCTCAAAGGCTATGAGTTGGTTGAGGAACTAACGGGAAAACGTTCAATTGATGTGGATGTGTTCAAGCGTCTCCGTCGGATATTTAGCTTTGGCAGTTTCGATTTTCCGGAGAACCCAAAGTCCTTTTTGCGGCATCGAGGTGGATGGAAAGGCCTCCCAATTTGTCGTCCTCCGCATGTCATTGTAAGTGCTGCAAGAAACTACGCCGTTTTCTCGGATGAGTTTCTAGTCGTTGAATCGCGCCAAATCGGCATCGTGAACGTGGATGACAACCGCCCTTTGCTGAAGGCCCTTGCGCTCTATCTAAGCTCTGATTTTGCATTTTACCATGCGTTCCTCACGTCAACTCAGTTCGGCGTTCAGCGCGGCCGCGGCACGCTTGAATCTCTCCGCCAAATTCCCATCCCGCTGTTGAAGCTAACGCCCGCAGAACTTGCGGAGTGGGAGGCATTGCACGACCGACTAGCGCGCACAAAGCCGCGGCTGTTGCCTGACCCGAAGCAACCTGATGCCGAACTTGGCGAATCGCCAACGGATGATGGGCAAGATGCGATGGTCGAGGAATTAAACCGCCGCGTCTTTGATGCACTCGGACTCGACGAAGGCGAGCGCGTGCTGGTGGAAGACCTCGTCCGCATCCGCGTCGCGCTTAATGACGGTAAAATCGGACAGGAGGCGATGAAGCCAGCGCTCAAGAAAGAATTACAAACCTACGCGGAATGGCTCCAGCGCGAATTCGAGGGACAATCGGGCGAACCTCATTCAGTGACTGTTCTTCACGATGATCACTCCGGTTTCGCCGCAATCGAACCTGCCAAGGAACGCGCCTCAGTCCGGGTTGTTCGAGCCGATGCGGAAAGTGCGCGAACCCTGGCTCGTACTCGCGAACAGCTCCGCGAGGAATACGCGCAGTGGGTGTATTTCGACCGTTCTCTGCGGTTGCATCGCGGAGAGACCACGTATTTCTTCAAACCCATCCAGCGTATGCACTGGACACGCACGCGGGCAATGCTCGACGCGGCGGACATTGTGATCGGCGATGCACGCGAGATTCGCTCGCGGAATTATGACGAGTAACGCTGCGTTCAACTTGTTCGTCGAAAGGGCTCATGAACTCCTGCAAGCAGGATACGAAGCTCTGGACGCAAAAGCGTGCAACCTTTGGTCCGAGCCAGAAATATCAGGAGAACTTGCGTCGAAAATCGAGCAATTGCTGTGGACACGTCGCCAGCCTTGGATGCGTTACTGGACTGCGATGGACAATCCGCCGGAAAATGAACCTGACATACCGGGCTCCAAACGGCGGCTTGGCAAACGACGCAAGCTGCCCGACATCAAACTCAAGTACGCCGGACAACGAGAAACACTCTTTTTTCGTTTTGAGGCGAAGAAGCTCGCAAGCTCCGGCGACTATACGGAATTGATCAGCGACAAAGATGGTTTGGGGCGATTCCTGCGCAGAATTTATGGCCGCGAGGACAAAGCAGGCGGATTGCTTGGCTACGTCCAGACCGAAACTCCCGAAGCCCATGCAGCGCGCGTTAAGATGGCTTTGGCGACCGACCCAACGAAGTTTCGGGTGGACGCAAAAGGCGAGTGGGCGGTTGCAGCTTGGAAGAACGGACCTAAATACAGTTTCCGCGTTGTCCACTCGCGGGAGCGCGCGTCTGCTATCGTGATTTTCTATTCCTTTCTATCTTTTCGTTAATGGTCCTGCCAGCCGTGAGAGGACTTGAGTTTCATGTTCTCATCAAGTCATTGGAATTCTACAAGGAGACTTACCCAGTAGTCGGCGCGCTACGCGTGCTCGGTCGCGTCCATTCGTGTTGGCTTCAAAAAAACTCGCAGGCGACTGCGCTGACCGCCATTTTGTCCGCGTGCATCTTGCCCATTTGCGATTGCGGGACTTCCGCAATTACGCCCGGCTGGACGCGGATTTCGCGCCCGGCTTCCATCTGCTTTTGGGCGACAACGCACAGGGCAAGACCAACATCCTCGAAGCCGTTTATCTCATGTCCACGTTGCGGTCGTTTCGCGGCGTGGGCAGCGCGCAGATGATCCGGCACGGACAGAAGGGTTATTTCGTCGGCGGCAAGGTCGTGGGGCAGGGCGAGCATGAAATCAAAATGTACTGGTCAGCCCGCGAACGGAATCTGTCCCTCGACGGTCGGCCCGTGAAGAAACTGTCCGATTACCTCGGCACGTTGCGCACCGTGGCGTTCTGCACCGAAGACCTGCAACTGGTCAAAGGCACGGCCCGCGCGCGGCGGCGGTTTCTGGATTTGCTGCTGTCCCAGACGCAACCGGCTTATCTGCCGTTGCTCCAGCGTTACATGCGCGCCGTCCGCGCCCGCAACGCGTTGCTCAAACAATCCCGCCATGGCGGGACGGACGAAGCCACGCTCGACAGTTTCTCCAGGGAACTCGTGAAGCTGGGCGACGAACTCATGCGTCATCGTCGGGAGTTGATTCCCAGAATCTCGCCGCTGGCGCGACTGGCGTATCGTCGCATCTCCAATGACGCGGAGGATTTGCGCATCGAATATCAGCCCAGCGTGAAGAACGATTTTACCGTGGAACTGGCGCAATCGCGGAATCGCGAACGCTCCTATCGCACCACGCTCATCGGGCCGCACCGCGACGAATTGCAGTTGTTGCTCAACGAGAAATCCGCCGCGCAATTCGGCAGCGAAGGCCAGAAGCGCACGCTGGCCATCGCGTTGAAGATGGCGCAGGCCGAGTATCTGACCGGCATCCACGGCTCGCCGCCCATTCTGTTGATTGACGACGTGATGGGTGAACTGGACGTGAAACGCCGCAGCGGCTTGCTGCCGTTGCTGGAGCGCGCCCGCGAGGCGAGCGGACAGGTGTTCATGACCTGCACGGAGGAAAACTGGCCGCGCGAACTGGGCCGCGAATTGCAACGGTGGCAGGTGCAGGCGGGCAGCCTGCAAAAGTTCCAATAACCAAGCACCAACATCCAGAGAAGCACCAAATGCCATGTCAGTCGCAACCGTCTTTGGAGCTTGATGCCTGAGGTTTCTCTGGAGCTTGGATTTTGGAGCTTGGAGTTTTGATTCTCGCTTTGCCACAACGGCGTGTTTGGCTACGCTCCCCGCATGAGAATTTTATCGGGCATCCAGCCCAGCGGCGCGTTGCATCTCGGGAATTATTTCGGGATGATGCGGCCGGCCATCGAGCTTCAAGAAAAGGGCGAGGCATATTATTTCATCGCGGATTACCACTCGATGACGTCGTTGTTCGATGCCAACGAGCGCCGCAAGAACACGCTGGACGTGGCACTGGATTTCCTAGCGTGCGGACTTGATCCAAAACGGTCCGTGTTCTTCAAACAATCCGACGTGCCGGAAGTCTGCGAGCTGTCATGGCTGTTGAGCACGCTCACGCCGATGAGCCTTCTGGAAAAGGGGCACTCGTTCAAAGACAAGTCTGCCAAGGGAATTCCCGTCAATCACGGCCTGTTTGCCTATCCCGTGCTGATGGCGGCGGACATTTTGATCTATGACTCGAACATCGTGCCCGTGGGTCAGGACCAGAAGCAGCACGTTGAGATGACGCGCGACATCGCTATCAAGTTCAACGAGCAGTACGGTCAGACGTTCGTGATCCCCGAACCGCAGATTAAGGCCGCGACGGCCAAAGTGCCGGGCATTGACGGCGAGAAGATGAGCAAGAGTTACGGCAACACCATCGAGATATTTGGCGACGAGAAGGCACTGCGAAAGAAGGTCATGGCGCTCAAGATGGACAGTCGCACGCCCGCCGAACCGAAACCGGACGCGGATCAAAACCTCGCCATCCAGTTGCTCAAGGTGATTGACGAAGGCATCGGCAGGGAATGGGAGGAAAAACTGCGCGCCGGTGGCCTCGGTTACGGCGATTTGAAGAAGAAACTGTTCGAGGTGTATTGGGAGCACTTTGCCGCCGCGCGACAAAAACGCGCGGAACTTGCCGCCAATCTGGATCACGTCAACGGTGTCCTTGCCGACGGCGCGGCAAAAGCGCGGGCCAAGGCGACTGAAGTCCTGAAACGCGCGCGGAAGAATTGCGGATTGGAATAATCGGAAACTTCAGACCTTGCTCGAAGCATGAACCGGGTGGAGCGCCGGCCTGTGACCGGCTTTACCTGTTCGCACATCGTAAAGCCGGCTACAAGCCGGCGCTCCGCATCACTGGCAATCTGTCCTCTGCGCGCCACATTCGGCCTTGCTGGAAGGCTTCACTTCTTTCCCAAACTCCGGGCAGCACGAGCCACTTTCGGCGTAACAATTCACGCACAACCAGCAGTCGCCGATCTGCACGGCGTCGTGGCGTCCGCACGATTCGCAGGCGTGAATTTCTAAAGCGGTTTGTTCGCTGGTCATAATCGCATGAAGCGGGGCGCGACTTACGCCGCGCAATTTACTTTACTGACTCGGACTGCAAAATCGAGCAATTTGCGCCGCGACAGCATTGGCAATTGATGAAAACCGATCCGCACCAAACCTGTGTCGCCGCAACGTCTCCCGGGTTCGAGTCGCCGGGCGCGGAAACATTCAAGGGCTTGAGCGATTGGTCCGCGCGTCACCCCGTTTTGGTGATTGTGCTGGTGTCGTTGATCGCGGTGATCGCCAACTGTTATCCGGTTGTATTTTGCGGCAAGAGCTTTGTCTCGCCCACGGACGGGATGCCGATGGTTTATGACTGGTGGCCTCCGTTACCGGGGATGGACAACGCGTCCCCGCCGCGCAGTTACGGCAGTGACACGGCTGCGTTGTTGATCTGGGGAATTCCTGCCGGGTTCGTCCAATCGCAAAGCCTTCTGGACCACGGGACGCTGCCGCTTTGGAACCGTTACAGTCACGCCGGAGACACGCTCATTGGTCAGGGGATTTCGATGTTTGGCGATCCCTTGCAGATGATTGTGATCGTTGGACGCGGCGCGGCGGGCGCGTGGGATGTCAAATTCCTTGTCGCGAAATTCTTGTTTTGCGTCGGGTTCGGTTTGTTGGTGCTGCGCATGTTTGGAAGCACACGGCTGGCGCTGTTGAGCGCCGTGCTGGCGGCGTGGTGCGGGGCTTTCTTTTACATCGCGATTCATCCCGGCTTTTTCGTCCTGTGTTATGCGCCGTGGATTTTGCTGTCGGCGATGCGGTTTCTCGACGTGCGCGAGCCGGGAACGTTGAGATGGGGGCTGGTTTGGTTGCTGGTGAACTTCGGCTGTTTCAACGCCGGGCATCTGGAGGCGGCCGTGCTGCTGATCGGCGGTTTGAACCTTGTGGCGCTGATCAACGCGTTGCTGGTTCACCGGGGAATGGCCGGTGCGATGGTCGTGGCCGGGCGGATGGCGGCGGGCACGTTGTTGTTCCTGGGG
>DAOLDN010000148.1:0-8193 GCA_035327385.1 Verrucomicrobiota bacterium
CTCGATGGTTTCACCGAGCAACACCGCTTCGACGATGGCAATCTCGGCCTCGGGCATCTATCTTCGGATAATGAAAGACACCTTAGCAGAATGAACAAGACTGAAAAGCAGCTAGTTACAGCGGAGACGCGGCAATGTCATCAAGCGGTAGGAAATTAAACAGGCGCGGCGTTGTGTTGGAGAGGATGAAAAGGGTCTAATTCTAATCAAATAAGGGTGGTTACCAATCCACTAATCATGGCCGCGCAGGTGGTTTGCAGTGGGCTTGCCGAAGAGGTGCAGTGATGCCGCAATTGCGCGCGGTGCTGGTGACTCCACGGTGTAGTGTGGCTCATTAGATCACTCGACGCACAAAACCCCGCTTGATAGCTGGTGGAAGTGTCTTTCCGCAATGCCGGCAACGGACGGCCTGGTCATGGACAACGCAAAGGCAGGCCGGGCATTTACGGCCACCACGTTTCAACAGCAACACCAACAGCCAGCCGATTGGTCCAAGAATAAAACCAAGAAAGAAGCCAGCCGCAGGGCGACCATGGAAATTACCGATCACACACCCAACCAACCCAAGCAGAAGCCACAAACCCAACAATGGAGTGATTGCAAGCAGAAGCTCAACAAGGTTGGAATTTATAGCGGTCATGACTTAAGTTGACTTTGGACCAGGTGGGGGTTGTTGGTTTGAAAGTTCCAATAGAGACTTCAATCCCGATCTCAGACTATGTAGATCACTCTCTGCTTTTTTTGCGCGCCGCTTCCATTCCTCAATGGTGAGATATTCCTCCTTAACGTCATGAAGCTCAACTGGAGAATCTACTGATTTTGTAGTCCTAATAACTACGGAATCCGGTTGCTCAAGAAAATCCTCCAAAACGAGGCGCACGTGTCTTTCAAGTGTCTCCCCACCCTCGCCACGCTTAATCAAACCCTGGACCGTATTTGGGGAGCACTTACGACAAAAGCGTTCCGCGATCATCGGGGCGACCTTTTTATAAGTCAGCCCGCGATTCTTGGCGCGCAACCACAGCGATTCTATTGACTCATCCACCAATAATAAAAATCACGGATTCCGTATTTCAATGTTGACGAACACCGGAAACCGTAGTTCACTACGGTCATGTTCACGCGGGAACATGCCAAAATTGAACTTAAACGCAAGCGGTGGAGTTACCGACAGGCCGCTCCGTACTTACACGTAACTTATCAGCACATCAGCGAGGTGTTGAACGGTAAGCGTAAATCAAACCGCCTGCTTGACGGCATACGCGCACTGCCAGCGCGGAGGGAGGTGGCGAAATGAGCCTGCTACCCATTCCAGCCGCGGATTTTTTGCGGACTGTGGAAGCTGTTTCAGACGGAAGCCTGGACAGTATTGACGCCGGTTCGCGAGAGATGATCTCGCACATGTTGAGGCGCGCGGCCATGCGTTGCGCGTTGCCGCCTTCCGCCGATTATAGAACGCACGACCAGTTGACGGAGCACCTAAAGCGCGAACTGCGGGACATAGAGCAGGCCAAGGCGCGCATCGCATTCAATGTCGCTTTCCCGGCTCGCGAAGATTCTCACTCCGCGCAACCTCCACAACCGGCTGTTGCCGGCGAAATGGCTGAACGATGAGCTTTTCCTACTTCAACTCCGGATCGAAGCTTCGAGAGCGGTCGCGCAAGCACCGCCAGCAACTCAACGCAGCGGCGCGCAACGCGCGTCCAGGCCGCCAGGCGGACATCATCCGGTGCGCTCCGGGAGGGTGTGAGTATCTGACGAGGAACGAGGACGGCAAGTTGATGGAGTGCGGCAGGCCGGCGAAATACATGCTCAATCGCGCCAGGGGGCTGCTCTACTGCGAGCGCTGCCACGAATTTGTCCGCCGCCACTTCGACATCGTGGAGATCCCGCCGCACAGGCTGGCGGAATTTGCAAAACTGAGAACCCAAACACTCCCATAACACCGAACCAATGAAAACCGAACAACGCGACCCCGCAAAACTGCGTCTGCACAAGCTGCACATACTGCCCGCGCCGGATGAAACGACGACGGAATGGTACTCTTTCTCAGACAATTTACAGGCTGCCGGGCCTGAGAAGTGTCCACCCATCATCATCAACGACCACGGCTTTGTTATGGACGGGTGGCGCCGGGTTTTGGTCGCCCGCGCGCGGCAATGGGCTGAGATCCCGTGCGTGGTGCGACCGGACGACGAGGCGGCGTTGATCATCGTCGAAAGTTTGTTCGGACAGCGGGACATGAGTCGCGGTGCAAAGGTTTATTTCACGCTGCCGTTGCTCGAGGATTACACGGTGGCGGCGGAGAAAAGGAGGCTGTCCAACCTGCGCCAAAACCGTAAAACCAATGAAAAACCCCTTATTTTACCGAAGTGCAGTGACTGCACTTCGGAGGACGACGCAGCCTCAATAGCGGAGCGTCTTGGGGTTGGGCTGCGAACTTTTTTTCAAGCCAAGGAACTGCGCCAGACGCTGCACGATCCCCGGTGTTCATGGCTGGCCGAGCAGTCGGGGTTGAAGGCCGGCAGCGCGGACCTGGTGAAGCTGCAGGCGTCGTTGCGCGCTGAGTTCGAGCCGCAATTAGTTTCCGGAGAGAAGGGTCTTTGGTTTGTGAACAGCGCCATCGCCGGCCGTTTGACCACTGCGGACAAGGAGCGCAATGCCGGCGATGCCGCGCAACTGGATTTCTGGGCGGGCCACCTGCACCCGTTGATGTCTGCCGTGCAGACGTGGAAGAAGGTGCCACGGGAGGTGCGCCAGCGCGTGATCAATGACCTGCGCGGCCTGTTGCGCCGGCTGCCGGAAGATGATCGCACGGCGATTTTGGAAGGTCTTGAGTCCGCACGTTGAATTCGGGTGTTGACGCTGCTCACGCAGGCGTTTGTCAAAAAAATGAAGACATACCAACTGAACTCCGCACCATTGAGCGACTCGCCATCGCGCGGCGAGTATTGGCGGCTGCGCAACGCCATCGAGCTGACGCGCGGCAAACGCTTGGTCTGGCAGCTTACACAACGCGTGCTTGGCCGGGTTTTGAAAGTTACCCAAATGAACGATGAGGATTTGGGTAAGATGATCCGCTGTTTCGAGAGCGTGCTAAGGCCGAAGGCCGCAAAACTCTCAACCACAAACTCTCAATCCTCAACTGATTTTCCTCCACAGCCGGCTATGTTGCCGAGTCCCGAATCAACTGTCGGGACGGAGACGAACACCCTTTCGTATTCTGAGGAAAACTCCGGCACGGCGACTTCGCCCAGGGAGCAACCGGCGGACCAACCGCATGAAACACCGGCTCTGGATGGATCAAGACTGTCGGACCGCCAGCGCGATGAGGCGGGTCGCCGCCGCATTTTACTGCAAAACGCACTGCCGTTTCTGGAACAACGCGCCGGGCTGTCGGAGGTATCGCGAGCGCTGGGCACTTCCGTGGCCACGTTGAGCCGGTTGCTGAACACGGCTGTGCGGCGCGGCAATGAACGCATCACCAGCGCGGAGAAGTGCAGGCGTCTGCTGTTGCTCCCCGTGGAACAATTGGCGCCGGACTCCCCCGAGGGCAAAGCCTCGCCATTTGAATCGCTGTTGAAACTGCCCGACGTGGTGGGGGAGATGAACAGGCTTTACGCGGCCACCATGGGTGCGAGCTGCGACCAGCGAACACGCGACCGCCGCACAGGCAGCATTGCCACCACACTCAAGAGACTGGGAGATTTTCAGGGCGTGCCGGCTACACTGGCCGGCCATCTCCGGGCCGGCACAAAGCCCGTCTGCCTGGTGGAGTATCTCAAACAAAAATGGACTCCGGAAATGGAGGCCAGGCTCCGCGGCCAGAAACATTACTCCACAAGCACCGTCAGCGGCCGTCGTGAGCTGACTGAGGAGCTTGAGGACGGTACCACGGTGGCTCTTCAACCGGGCCGCGTGTGGGTGATGGATGACATGAGCAGCAACATCCCGTTCTGGTTCGAGGTTTCAACGGACGAGGCCACCGCACCCGGTTTCAGCTCCATGATCAAGCGTCACGGGTGCGCCGTTGGGCGTCAGGGATTGTACGCGTGGGACTGGGCGAGCGGCGCGTGGCTTGGGTTGGAACTCATAGGACGGCTGCGCGACGCGTACCAGGCCAGCGATATTTTACGTTTTTTGCGCAAACTGATGACTCGTTACGGCATACCGGACAAGATCGTCATCGAGCGTGGAGTGTGGAAGGCCCGTTGCATCTCCGGGTGGGCATCAGACGACTCCGGCAGCCTCGTTGAGACGGAGGAAGGCTGGCAGGTTTCAGACATGGCCGGCGACGAGACACAGAAGATCACGGACGGCATCCGCTCGCTGGGCGTCGAGGTCATCTACGCCTACACGCCGCGCGGCAAGCCGATCGAGGGCGCGTTCAACCATCACCAACGGCTCGTGCCCACGTTCCTGAAACCGGGCGAGGCTGTGAACATCGGTCGGCACGCCGGCGAATACGAGTGGGCGGCAAAGCAGCAGCGCCGCGCGTCGGACGGCGTGTTGCACGCTCGCGACCTGGGATTCATACACATTGACCGGCTGGCGGATGTGGCATGGGGGGCCATGCTTTGGGAAGGCCGCCAGCCCAAAGCGCGTCGCTCGCAACCGCCGCTGGAGGCGCTCACCACATTTTTGTCTGCGTCGCCGCTGAGACAGCTCGCGCAGCACAACCTTGCAGTCTTCCTGCCGGAGAAACGCAACAGCCAGATACGCGACGGTAAGATCATCTGCCAGGTCAACAACGAGACGGTGGAATTCATCGCCCCCGAGCACTTCGCGCAACTGGGCGATGGGGCCCGTGTGGATTACGCGTTCGACCCTGCCGAGCCTACGCTGGGCGCCGCAGTGTATGGAAGCCGTGGCTATCTATGCTGGGCGGAATATCTGCCGGCGGGCCCAGCGTTCTCAGCGCGAGATCGAGGCGAGGACGCGGGACCGAAACTACTCAAGCGTTACAAGCTGGCGCATCGCACGGCAGCACGCCTGCTGGACATCAGCACGCTGCGCACGGTGAAGATTTCCGAACAACGGCAGATGCCGGCCACCAGCAATTCCACAACCGCTCCGCCGCGGTCCGGCGCGACGACGCGTCCATTGCCACGGGCCTCGATGCGCGCCGCCGACGATCCCACACTCGCGGAATTTCTCGACCAGATCAACTGAAACAAAACAACAACCGCAACACCCGGAGGAAATGAAAACAAACAGCGAACTGACCAAAGACATCGCCGAGATGACGCGGCGCATCATCCTCGTTCAGGAGGAACGACAACTGACGGCCTCGCAACTGATCCGTGAGTTTCCGCAACTCGGCTCGGCCAAAAGCTGGACGGACCGGCTGGTGGCCGGGAAATTCTCGGAACTGAACCTGGAGAGGTGGCACAAGAAACTGTCGGACGTTTGCGACATTCTTGACGGCGGCACGCCGGACGAGATGTTTTACAGCGACCTGCCATTCGCTCGCGAGCTGCACTCGCGGCTGCTGAAGCTCGAACGCCAGACCAACGACCGCCGCATCCTCGTGTGCCTGGCCCCGAACGGCACAGGCAAGAGCGCGTTCGGCCGGTGGGCGCTCGCACAATCGCGAACCACCCGCGCCTATCTGCGCATCCGGCCGACCTGGCGCAATAAATACCTCCACATCTACACCGGCCTGCTGCGTTCCATCGGCTTCGATTACCAGGGAACGAACGTCGCCGACGCCGAGAACGAAACCGTGAAGGCGCTGGACAACAATCCGCGCACGGTGTTCCTGGACCAGGCGCACGAGGGCGGAGTGGCGCTAATGCACATCCTGCGCGTGCTGGTGGACGAGACCAAATCGCGCTTCGTTTACGCAGCGTACAATACCGCGTACAAACAGGTGCTCAACGGCACGGCCGACGCGCTGGTGGAAGCCCAGGCGTTCCTGGGCCGATGCATGAAACCGGTGTTCGACCTCTACTCCATCGGCACGCTACAGGAGGACGTGAAGTTCTACCTTGCCCGCGTTGCCAACCATACGGACAGCAGCGCCGCCAGCCTCAGCGCCGCCATCACGCCGCTGCTCAATCAGCGCAACAACCTTCGGCTGCTGGATGATGCCATAGAGCACGCGCGTCACGCCTGCGGCAAGGACGATCCGGACGCGAGCACCATCAAAGACAGCATTACAAAACTCAGCGGCCTGGACGTGACCAACCGGAACGGCAAACACGAGCCCGAGGATTGAGCGCCCGAAGGAGGAACCATGAGGACCAATTTTGAACATCTGTTCCTGCGCGTGCGACAGTTCCAGAAACGCACGTTCCCGCACCAATCCCTCAACGGCAAACTCAACCACGCCGCACGAGAGATCGAGGAGATCCGCAAACGGCCTGAAGACATCTCCGAACACGCGGACCTGTTGATTTTGGCCATCGCCGTTGCCGGCGACCAGGGCTTCACACCCGAGCAGCTCATCGCCGCCGCTCACGAGAAGATGGACATAAACTTTCTCCGCAAATGGTCCGCGCCGGACGCCGCCGGCGTTTGCAGCCATCAGGAGATCTACGATGGCGGCCTGGGAAGGATGGTGACGGAACTATGAGCCGGATCACGCTCACCAAGAAACGGAACGGCCGTTACTACATCGGCTTGGACGAAGCGGATTTTCGCTTGCTGCGCCGGGCCGTCAATCGCACCGCTCAAACAGTGGAAGAGTCGTCACGCGTGAAAACAATTCTGGCCAAGCTTGATAAACCAGCGCCGGGGGGGGGGTATGCGCGTTAAGCGACGTGGAATCTGGAAGCGCATTGACGGCTCGGACGTGCGATTTGAACTGGACCGCAAGAATGGACTGCGCGTGCAACGCGGGCGCAAACGCAAACGTCCCGAACACATCACCGGCTTTCGCGACCTGCTCGATCTCGCCGAAGGCCAGATAAAGATGAATCTCGTATGACACACTTTATTGACCTCCACGAAGCACAGCGCCGGCGCACGCTCCTGTCACAGCGCAAGTCTCCAAAAGCCGCGGCGCCGTGGGCACTGTTCGTCATCGGCTTCGCAACGGGCGTGCTGCTGATGGCCGTGGCCGTTCAACTCATCCATTCCTCCTCGTCCTCGTCCTCGTCCTCGAACCAAATAAACCAACCAACACAATGACCATCAAAATCGCAATCGAACGACTGAACAACGAAGCCGACCGCTTCACCGAACTGGCCAAAGACTACGCTCTGAAAGTGCTCAAGACCGACGACGTCCGCGAGGGCACTGAGGAATGGGCTCGCCAGGGAAGACCTCAAATTCACGGCCAAGGACCATCTGTTGCGCGCGGAAACGTATCGCGACGCCGCCAAGCTCATCGCCAAACCCAACTGCTGAAAATGTATTACCTCGTCCGCGATCCAAAGCCCGGCTTCCGCGACCAGCGTCGCCGTTACATGACGAGCATCGGCGGCTGGAGCTATGACATGACCAAGGCAGCCACGTTCAAAGACCTGGCTGAAGCGCAGGCGCGTTTGCGCGGGCGTCCAGATTTTGCCAAGCCGCTCTACGCGGGAGGCGTTTGAACACCACGAAAGGAACACCATGAACATGAACAAAGAATATCGCAATGAGCTGCGCGACTTGAAGGCGCAGGAGCGCGAGATCGCAAGGGGGCTGAAGCACGTCACGGCCACGGCCAAAAAGGAAATCACTTCCATCACGCGCAACGTCGAACGCGAAGCCAGACTAGCTTATAAACAACTGGCCCGCATCGGCAAGCGCCGCGCGATACTCAAGGGGAGGCTCTCATGAGCAGCGGACTTGGAATCAAATACCTCGTTGATCGCGGCCAGCAAATCCGATTCGAGATGAAAAAGCTGGCGGCAGAGCTGAGGGACATCGAGGCCGAGATCAAGAACCTCGGTTTGAAGGCCAGTTCCGAAGGCAACGTGGAAGACCTCAAGGACCACGGCCGTGAAGGCCGGCGCTGGCTGGCAAGGGGCTCGGACCGCATTGTGCCGGTGATTTTCACCGCCGACTTGATCGTTGGCTCGTTCACCAGGGACAGCAAGGTCCACAAACTCATCGAGGCGGCTGCCGGCGACAAGTTCCGCTCGTTCTTCAAACCCGTGAACAAGTTCGAGAACCTGTTCGACGACGGCAAAAAGTTCCGCGCGCGGGCCGACGAGCTGCTGGCCGACGAGGCACCGCGTTTCATCACCGCCTGCATCTCGC
>DAOLDN010000149.1:0-8179 GCA_035327385.1 Verrucomicrobiota bacterium
TAAAACTGTTCTATGAATTCATTGCCCAGCAGTTCCATGCTCATGGAGGCGACCCCGCAGAATTCGATGGGAGCGTTGCGATACGGATAAACGTCCTCCTCGCGCGTTGCCAGCGCGTGGAAGGCGTGTCCGGCCTCGTGCAAAATGGTTTCCACGTCGCGCTGCACACCCACGGCGTTCATGAAGATGAACGGCAGCCGCGCCTCCGCCAGCGTGGATTGATAACCGCCCGGCGCCTTGCCCTTGCGATTGTCCAGGTCCAGCAACCGCAGGTCCTGCATGCGCTGAAATCCACCGGCCAGTTCGCCATCCAGAGAGTTGAAGATTTGTTGCGTGCGCGAAACCATTTCGGCGACCTGCGTGAACGGTTTCAGCGGCGGCCGATTTTGCGGGTCAACAGCCATGTCCCACGGACGCAGTGTGTCCAGTCCGAGTTTCGCGCGACGTTCCCGCTGCAATTCGCGGACGACGGGCATGACCTCGTCGGCCACGGCTTTGTGGAACTGCTCGCAATCGCGCGGCGTGTAATCGAAACGGCCCATCCGTCGGAATATGTAGTCGCGATAATTCGAGAAACCCGCGTTTCGCGCGATCTTCTCGCGCACAGCCAGCAATTGATCGAACTGTTCCTCGAACTTGTCGCGTTCCTGCAACCTGCGTCTGGCGACCAGTTCCCAGGCTTCCTGTCGCAGGGCGCGGTCCGGTTCTTCGAGAAACTTGCCCATCTGCACGAGTGTTTTTTCCTGTCCGCGGAAGTTCACGGTGAGCGAGCCGCTGAGTTTCTGGTATTGCTGTGTGAGTTTGGATTCCTCGGTTTCGAGAGCCACATTTTCCGCGCGGAACAATTCCACCCGCAGCTGGAGATCGCGGTCGAACACTTCGTAACGGCGCGGTTGGAGTCCGGGCTTCAGCTTGTCATCGGGAGAGCAGGCTGAAGCCTGAACTCCAACTTTCAACAACTCCGCGCGCAACGGATGCGCCACGTAAAGTTTTTCCAGCGCGAAGTGTCGCGGTTTGGTGTGCGGCTCGATGTTCTCGACAAAATGGAGGAACGCTTTTTCCGCCTCCGGGCTGTCCGTGTGGCAGGTCATGGCGATGTAACGGCGGGATGATTCCTCGTCCAACGCGGCGCTCAACTCGCCCCAGTCCAGCAGCCAGCGCTCAAAATCGGCGACCGTCGAGCATTGCGCGCCGCGGCTTTCCAGCGCGATGAACAACGGCTCGATTTGCGACCAGTCGCCGAGGTCAATCTGAGCCGGAACAAAGCGGCGCGGTTTGTGGGCTGGCAGCGATTCAAACGGCAATAAATTCATGCCGCAAAGAGTAGTCAAACGGCGCGGGATGAAAAGGTTTTGCGACGATCTCCTCAGTGGACACGCAGCCTGGCGTTGGAAAAGCGGTGGAGGGCCACCGCAGTCCAAGACGCTTCGCGCTGTTGGGGATTACGGGTCAACGCGCCAGCGTCCCGGAGTGCGCCAGTCCTCTGGCGCTGTGGCATTGCCGCAATCCGTCGGAGCAGGACCACGGATTAAATTTCCAATTCGTTTTGAGGCGTCTGTCCTGCCGATCCCGGTCGAAGAATGGCAACGTCTTCCGCGACCTCCGGTCGTCTGCCAAGGGTTCTTTTCCGCTTTGGCGGAATTGATGGCGCGGTTACGATTTGAGCGTGAGCAAAAAGAGCGCGGACATCGCACGCAGGATCGAACAGTTTCAAGGAGCGCGGCTTCCGGCGCATTATCTCGGGTACTTTGATTGTTTCAATCGTCGTGAATACTACGAGGCGCACGATGTGTTGGAGGATTTATGGCTGCCGGTCAGGCGCGACGAGGACGGAGATTTTTACAAGGGCCTCATCCAACTGGCCGGTGCGTTTGTCCATGTGCAGAAAAACCGGCCCGGTCCGGCTGTGGCATTGCTGAATCTGGCGGCGGCCAACCTGCAAAAGTATCCGCCAGTGCATCACTCGCTGGATGTCGCGGCGGTTCTCGAAATGATTTGCCTGTGGCGAAACAAGATTTCCGGTCTGCAAACCACGGTTGGATTGCTGGAAACCCAGGGTGCGCCGGAATTGACTCCATTGAAATGACGCCGGGTGATGTTGGATCGTCCGCTCGTTGTCGCGTGATGACCACGGGCTTGCGGTCAACGTTTGCATCCGGTTAGCTGGTCATCGCTGTTATTGAACCCAAAGAAACCATGCACAAGATCAATTTGACCGCCGTGTCCGTAGAGGAAACCCGGTCGCCAAAGGGGCGCTATCATTCCTTCGGCCAGGACATTTCGCAGGCGATGCGCCAGAGCAACGGCAGCAGAGGCAAACCCAACACGTGGCCGTTCGAGGTGCAACTCGTGCGCCTGCCTCCGCGCGCGGCGAACTGGCCCTACCATTCGCACTCGGCGCAATGGGAGTTTTACATGATCGTGGCCGGACGCGGCAAACTGCGGACGGAATCCGGAACGGTGGAATTGCGCGAGGGCGATTGCGTGGCGCACGCTCCCGGTGAGCCGCATCAGATCATCAATTCCGGCGCAACCGACCTGTTGTATTACGTCATCGCCAGCAATGCGCCGTCGGACGTGTGCCATTTCCCGGACAGCGGCAAGTGGACGCTGCCGGGCGGCAAAAAAACGGTGCGCGTCGAGCCGTCGGCGTATTTCGACGGGGAGGAATGATGGGCATGGCTCGCGCGCGGCTGGTGGAGTTCTCATCGTTTTCTCTATCAACTGCCTTGAGCGCCCGCCAGATGGATGGCGACTTGCACCGTCAGGAATGAGGGATTATCTATCCAACATGTTTACAGCTAGAGAAATCAAAGAAATGGTGGATGCGCAGCCGTTCAGGCCGTTTCGCATTCACATGTCGGATGGCTCCAGTTACGAGGTGTCAAACCATGACGCGGCGATGGTCACGCGTCACTTCGTCGAGGTCGGGGTAAATCCGGACCGCGACGGCATTTTGGAGCGCATCGTCCGTTGCGCCATTTTGCACATCAGTCGGGTGGAAGAGACACAGGTGGCGTGACTTCGCCGCTCAAATCAAGGTGGTGACGCAGCTTCTTCGATTATAGTCACGGGCAGATTTAGCTTTGAAGTCAGTAGATTTGACGCAGTGGTGTTACCCTGAGCGGCCGAAGCGCGCAGAAATTCGACCGCCTTGATTACGTCGATTTCTACATCTTCGCCGGTCAGATACCTCTCACCCATTCGCAATTGACCGTAGGCATCACCCCTCGCTGCCAATTCCTGATGCCAAGCGAGAACCTTTGACTGCGTTTCTTGCTTTCGTGCCGTTATTTCAGATTGTCTTTGCTTCGCCATTCTTTCCGGCAAAGCAGCGATCTCCTTATCGTATTCGATCTCCGCACTTTGAATACGCTCTGCAAGCAGGTTGTTTTCATTTCTGATTTTCTCTTGAATAGTCTGAATCTGTTTTTCAACTTTGGCCAATTCAATTGCAGCCTTCGTTCCTGATTCGCGTGGTGGAATTGTGTGCTGATCACGGAGTTTTCTCGCTTCATCCCTACCTGGCTTAATTACCTTTCCATAGTTGAGCTTTCGCCATGTGCGGACCCCTCCTCGCAGCGTGTTGAAAGTGTTAGTGTAAGTGTAGATACTATCGTGGAAATCGTAGAAAGCCGTGAACTTTAGATCCGAAGTAATCATTTCTCCATCGGCAGCCTTGTATGGAAAACTATGTACGAAGTATTCACGATCGTCCCCCGAGTCTTCAAACGGAGGTCCAAACGATCCATAAATGCATATCCCATCGGGGTGAACTTCTAGAACTTTACCCCTAAATACGTGCCAATCTTCTCCTTTGGCGTATCTATTGGTTCCGTTAATGAGTCGGAACGGATCGTGCGGTTCAAAGGTTCTTTTCATTTCTTCAATTGATTCGAGTGCGTTTCTAATGGTCAACACCTCGCGCTCGGAATGCAATTCTTGGACACGAGCATTTAACGGAGTAACCATTTGGTCACGGACTCGTTTGTGTTCCGAAATTGCTCGGTCTCGTGTGCTTCGAATCTTTTGGACGGCGTCGTTCAGTATCGATTGTTGCTGTAAAAAGTCAGCTTCACGTTTTGCGGCTGCCTCAGCCTCTGCCCTTCTCTTGTGTTCTTTGAGCGCTGCTTCTTCCTTGCGAGTATCGGGGACACCGGACGGTGGAGGCGGATCGTGCCGACGCATCCCGAACGGTTGAGACCGTGCTGTCGCGCACGAAAGAGTCAGGATTGATACAGCAAGAAGACCCAATGCGTAGGGCCTGAAAATGAATTCAAAGTTTCGACTCATATGCAGACCGAGGTTGTTATCCGAGACTAACGTTGAAGTAGTTCTAGTCAATCTTTTCGTTTGGCCAATTCTCCACGACTCGCGAATTTCAATACCGCACCTTGTCCGGCTTCAGTTCCCATTCTTTGAACGCCTTCAACGCCTCCGCGCGGAGCAACTGTTTCATTGGAATTTTGCGGCGCGAAACCGGCAGTGCGACTTCGCGATACAGAAGATCGTCGTCAAACTGGATGCGCGCGGCGTCCTTGCGGGTGTTGCCGTAATAGACGCGCCTGAATCGCGCCCAGTAGATGGCCGACAGGCACATCGGGCACGGCTCGCAACTGGTGTAAAGCTCGCAGTCATCGAGCTGAAAGGTTTTCAGCCTTTTGCACGCGTCACGGATGGCGACAACCTCCGCATGGGCGGTGGGATCATTTGTGGAGGTGACGCGATTCCATCCACGACCGACGATCTTTCCTTTGCGCACCACAACGGCACCGAACGGGCCGCCTTCATTGGCCCGCATCTTCGCGATGGAAATCCGCACCGCCTCGCGCATGAACTTTTGATTCATTGGAAAAGCAAAGCGGCATTTGCGTCACACGACAAGAATTTACTCCGTGGTGGCACGTCCGTTGCGCGTCCGTTTCTCCAACGTCGTAATCGGTGCAGAATGCCGAACGTCGCGCGCGGCGACCGCGAGCCGTGTCCGAGCACGGACTCGGAACGGCGCACGTTGTCAATGAACCACGCCGGCAGCCGCAAGTGATACGGATTGCGCCGGACTTCGCCCGCGTGCAAAGAAAGCGCCGCCACCAGGTTGGCGACCGTCTTTGTGTCCAATCCCACGAGCAGGTTGGGCGACTTCATCTGTCTCCAGAATTCCGTCTCCGCGATGAAACAATCGAAATCGCGCGGCATTGTCTTCAAGGCATCCATCACCAGCCAGTGAGTGCCGATGTGTGTCGCGTGTCCGTCATCGTCGTGCGGGACGAACACGACGCGGGGTCGAGTCGCTTTCAGGATGTCCGCGATGGCTTGCACGTTCCGCATCCATGTGCTGCGTTGTCTCCGGCGCGCGTCGAGGTTGACGTTTTCCATCCCGCGTTCGCGCGGGACGATCAACTCAAATCCAAGCTGTGAACAAGCATTCTGCAACTCGCGCAACCTTGCCGCGCGTCGCCCCGATTTGCTGCCAAGTGTGACTGCCACGTTCGTCACATGCCAATTCGTTTCTCTCGCCAGGCGCAACGCGAGGCCGCTGATGATGCACTCATCGTCGGGATGCGGGGAAAAGATCATCGCGGTGCGGGCACTGCCGGCGTGTTTGGAGGCGGGTCGCTTTGGAGCGGCGGAAGATCCCGCGTCGTTCGTTGCGAGTCGCTCGTATTGGGCGACGATGTTGAGCCAGTGGTTCACGATTGTTCAGATTTGCTTTCGATGTGGATGAGATAGCGCAAACGGCGTGCATTGACACTCAGAAAGTTATGACGAACGACTGAAAATTGCGCGGCAAGTTGCCAATATGAGTTGAAAGATTTTAGATGCGCACGGGCGATTCGGGTGTAGCGTTGAAGTGATGGCCACGGAAATCAACAAACCAACTCCCGTGTTCACTGCGGGTTATTCGCTCCCGCCGGGCGACGAGAAGCAGGTGACAGTCACGCTCTCAAGCCCCGCGCAGACAGGGTCGGATGTCGAATTGGAGCCGCCTGTGTCGGAGTTCGCCGGAAAAGTCCACGACCGCGCCAACGCCGTCACGACAGTTCTGACGCACATTCTGGAAAGCCAGTCAGCGGTTCGTCGTTGGGGAATCAACGAATAACACACCTCGCAGCCAACTGTGGAAGCAATCATTTGGCGGAAATCCTGCGGTTTCCACCGAGGAGGAGCCTTAGACTGTTCATCACCACCACCACGGTGCTCCCCTCGTGTCCCACAACGCCAACGGGCAGCGGGATTTTTCCGAGCATCGCAAACGTCACCAGCACGGCCACCGTGCCCAGCGAGATGACGAGGTTCTGACGGATGATGCGCCTCGCGCGCTGGCTCAACCGAAACGCCGCCAGAAAGTTTTCCAGCCTGTCGTGCATCAACACCACGTCTGCTTGTTCAAGTGCCGCGTCTGAACCGCGCGCGCCCATCGCCACACCAACGTGCGCCGCCGCAAGGCTGGGAGCGTCATTGACTCCGTCGCCCACCATTGCGACGCGTTGCCCTGCATCACTGAACGATTTGATGACTGCCACCTTTTCCTCCGGTTTCAGTTCGGCGCGAACCTCGTCGAGATGCAGTTCCACCTTCAAATGTTCCGCCGTCGCGCGCCGGTCACCGGTGAGGACGACGGTGCGCAGACCCGACTGCTTCAATTCATCCACCACTTCCCGCGCCTGCGGCCTGACGTCGTCTCGCAAAATGATGCGCCCGATCAGTCCGTCGTGGGAAACCCAGATTTCTGAAAAACCCGCTTCTGTGGGCGCGACGGTTTGGATGGTAAACCGTGTTTGTGCGGAAGCAATCCAAGCGCGACGCCCCAACATGCAGGTCTGGCCGTTGTGCAACGCTTTCAATCCCTGGCCTGTGACGGATTCAAACCGGTCGAACTCGATTGCCTCCAGCGCGTGTTGCTTGCCGTGCCGGGTGATGGCCCGGGCGAGCGGATGTGTCGAAAGCCGTTCCAACGAATAAGCCAGGCGCGTGACTTCATTTTCGCGGCCCGGTGGAAAACTTTCCACCTTCTCGACGCGCAGTTCGCCGGTGGTGAGCGTTCCGGTCTTGTCCAGCGCAACGACGTTCACGTCGGCCATCTTCTCCACCGCCGCGCCGCCGCGAATGAGCACTCCATGCCGCGCGCCCCAGGCGATGGCCGCGAGTACCGCCGAGGGGATTGAAAGCACCAGAGCGCATGGCGACGAGACGACCAGCAACGTCATCGTTCGGTAGAACGCGCTGGTTACATTCTCAGTGGAGACAAACGGCGGCAGCCTGAATCCCAGCCACCAGACGAAGAACATGGCGAAGGAAACCCCGATGACGACGTAGGTGTAAGTGGCGCTGAAGCGGTCGGTAAATCTTTGCGACGGAGCCTTTTGCCGCTGCGCTTCCTTGATCAGCCGGATGATTTTTTGCAGTGAACTTTCCGCGGCGGGCCGCAGCACGTTGACCTGGACAGCGCCCCAGAGATTGATCGTGCCGGCCAGAACGGAGTCGCCGATGGATTTTTCAACAGGCATGGCTTCTCCGGTGAGATTGGATTCGTCCGCGGCCGTCCGGCCTTTGATGATTTCGGCGTCCACAGGGAATTGGTCGCCCGGTTTGACGAGCAGCCGCATTCCAGCCCGGAGTCTTTCCACCTGGATTTGGGATTCAAGTCCGCGTTCATCCACCAGTGTGGCCGCTTTGGGGGCTTCGCGGAACAGCGAACGGATTTCGCGTTGCGTGCGTTCCATCGCGTAATGTTCCAGAGCGCCGGCGAACGAAAACAGGAACAGCAGGATGACACCCTCGTTCCACTGATTGACCGCGGCGGCACCGGCGGCGACGGCGAGCATCAGGAAATGAACGTCCAGCCCGCCCTCCTTGCGAAGTCGTTCCCACAATTCCTCCGCCGCAAACCAGCCGCCAGCCAGATACGCCAGCGCATAGAGCAAGTATCCGATGGCGTCGGGTCGCGGATCGTTGCGGGTCCAAAAGAATGCCGCCATGCCGAAGCCGGCGCACAACGCCGCGCACAACAACTGCCACTTCCATTCCCCGATGTGTTCTTCGGCGTCTGACAGATCGATGTCGCGCTGGACAAATTTCGGGAAAGGAATGTCGCGCCAGCGCCAGAACTTGGGAGCGGTGGGACAGGTGACGCGCGCGATGGTCGTTCGGTTGCCTTCGTGCGTGATGGTGATGGCGC
>DAOLDN010000150.1:0-8132 GCA_035327385.1 Verrucomicrobiota bacterium
CGCCGCCGGCGACGAGGAGAATCCAAACGATTTCCGGTTGAACAGCCAGTTCATCAACAAGGCTTTTCATGCCGGCATCTTCCGCCTTGATGTGGACAAACGGCCCGGCAATCTCGCGCCCAATCCTCATGCTTCAATTCCCACGGACGCGGGCGTCGCGCGGTTCTTCGTGCCGGTGGACAATCCGTACGTTCACACCAGCCTCGGAGGAACGTGGGACGGCACTTACAACGGGATCACAAATGTCTCGTCGGGTTCGGACCCGAACCTTGCCACGATCCGGACGGAATTCTGGGCCACGGGACTGCGTCATCCGTGGCGGATGTCGTTTGACCCGTTGACCGGCGATCTTTGGGCGGGTGACGTGGGGCAGGGCACTTACGAGGAAATCAATCTGATCGTGAAAGGCGGCAACTACGGCTGGGTCTATCGCGAAGGCGCGCACGACACTGGTTTGCGTCTGCCGGTTCCGGCGGGCTTTACCTCGATTGATCCGGTTTATGAATACGTGCATACGGGCATTGCCGGAGGCGATCCGCAGTTCAAGGGAAACTCCGTGTGCGGCGGCGTGGTGTATCGCGGCACGCGCCTCCCTGACCTCTACGGCCAATACATCTGGTGCGATTCCGTATCCGGTCACATCTGGGGTCGCAATCCGGACAGCGGAATTGTGACGCGGCTCACCGGAGTTCCCGGTGCCTACGGCGGTCTGGTCAGCATGGGCGTTGATCCCAGCAACCAGGACGTGCTGTTCTGCGATTACATCAACGGGCGAATCCTCCGGTTGACGTCCGGCACCGTCGCGAACGGATTTCCCGAGACATTGAGCGACACCGGGGCGTTTGCCGACCTGACCGACCTGTCACCCAGTCCGGGACTGGTGGCCTACGATCCCATCGTTCCATTTTGGTCGGATCACGCCATCAAGACGCGGTGGTTCGCGATTCCGAATCTCACCGACACCGTCACGCACGTCGTGGACGGCAACTGGACGTTGCCCGCCGGCATGGTCTGGGTGAAACACTTCGATCTCGAACGCGAACGCGGAAATCCCGCCACAAAACAACGCCTCGAAACGCGTTTCCTCGTGAAGACCACCAATGGCACTTATGGCGTCAGTTACGCCTGGAACGCGGCGGGCACGGAAGCGTTTCTCGTCCCGGACAACGGAACCAACTTCAACCTCACGATCACGAATGGAGGCGGTACCATCTCGCAACAATGGAGCATCCCGTCGCGAAACGAATGTCTGGCGTGCCACACGGACGTTGGCGGACACGCGCTCAGTTTCAACACGCGCCAGTTGAACCAGACCGCCACAATGAATCACCTCACCGGCAATCAACTCGCCTTGCTCAGTGCCGCCGGCTATTTCACCAATCCTGTCGCCGCGCCGCAATCGCTCCCCGCGTTCTCCCGCGCCGACGATGAAGCCGTGAGCCTCGAACATCGCGCGCGCTCCTATCTCTCCGTCAATTGCGTTCAATGTCATCAGACCGGCGGCACCGGCCCGGCGACCTGGGACGCAAGGGCATGGCTTTCACTGGATGAAACGAAACTGCTCTACGGCCCGCTCAACAACCACGGCGGCGATCCGGACAATCGCCTCGTCATCCCCGGCAACCTGGACCATTCCGTGTTGCTGCAACGTGTCCGCGCAAATGGATTCAGCCGCATGCCGCCTCTGGCCACTTCCGTCATTGATGAGGCCGCCACCAATCTGTTGACGCTTTGGATCTCCACGGATCTGACAAACCGCCAGAGCTTCGCACAATGGCAGATGGCGCACTTTGCTTCCACCAACAGCGCCGATTCGCTCGCCAGCGCCGATCCCGACGGCGATGGCGCGGACAATTACTACGAGTTCCTCACGCAAACTTCGCCCACCAACGCCGTGCCGCCGCCGTGGACGATTGCGATTGATGAAGCCTCCGGCACCGTAGCCGTGACCTTCGAGCGCATCGCCAATCTCGGTTTCGTTGTCGAAACCAGTGACGACTTTGTGAACTGGACGGTCTGGGACGTGCCGGACAACGTGCTGTGTTTCAGCGCCGCCACCTTCACCGACACCATCACCGGCACATTGAACTCAGAAACCAGCCGATATTTCCGCGTCCGGATTTATCCTCCGTGATTCGCACAACCGATCATTCTATGAAAACCAAATTCACCGCCACCGTATCCATTCCATTCCTCGCATTGGTCGCGTCCGTTCTCGCTGCCTGCTCGCAGACCTCCACGCTCACAATCTCTACCGGCCAACCCGGCGCGAAAATCAATCCCGCCATGTGGGGCATTTTCTTCGAGGACATCAACCTCGGCGCAGACGGCGGCCTTTACGCGGAACTGGTGAAGAACCGTTCGTTCGAGTTTCCAGACCCGATGATGGGCTGGCATAAACTCTCGCCCAGCAAGGCGCGTGGCACGCTGGCCATCCGCAGTGATGCCCCGTTCAACGCAGTCAACCCGCATTACCTCCGAATCGAATCCGAGGGCAAGGACCTGTTCGGCGTCGCCAACGAGGGCTTTCGCGGCATTGGCGTCAAACAGGGCGAGACCTACAATTTCACCGCGCAAATCCGCAGCGTATCCGGCAACCCGAAATTGCGCGTGGAACTTTATAGTTCCAACGGATTGTTGTTGGACAGCGCGCGGCTCGAAGGTTTTTCCGGCGACTGGAACCAATTCTCCGCCGCCTTGCGCCCCAGCCGCACCGACGCGAAAGCGAAATTGTATCTGCTCGTTGATGGAGCGGGCGCACTGGACTTCGACATGGTGTCGTTGTTTCCTGAACGGACATGGAAGAATCGTCCCGGCGGATTGCGCGCGGACATGGTTCAGAAACTGGCCGACCTCAAACCCGGCTTCTTCCGTTTTCCCGGAGGCTGCATCGTCGAAGGCAGCGAACTCGACAAACGTTATCAGTGGAAGAAAACCATCGGCCCGGTCGAAGAACGCGAGTTGCTGGTCAACCGCTGGAACTACGAATTCCTTCACCGCCCGGCTCCCGACTATTACCAGACGTTTGGTCTCGGATACTTCGAATACTTCCAGCTTGCCGAAGACATCGGTGCCGAGCCGATGCCCATCCTCAGTTGCGGCCTTGCGTGTCAGTTTAATTCCGGCGAAGCCTGTCCGCTGGACCAGCTTGAACCGTTCATCCAGGACGCCATTGATCTCATTGAATTCGCCAATGGCCCGACCAACAGCACGTGGGGCGCAAAGCGCGCCGCCATGGGCCATCCCGCGCCGTTCAACTTGAAAATGATCGGCATTGGCAACGAGAATTGGGACCAGCCTTACATTGACCGCTACGCCGCGTTCCACAAGGTCCTCAAGGAAAAACATCCGGAGATTCAACTCATCTCCAGTTCCGGCCCGTCACCTGACGATAAACGTTTCCACTTCGCCTGGCCGAAACTTCGCGCGTTGAACGCCGACATCGTGGACGAGCATTGCTACGCCCGCCCCGAATGGTTCTTCGACAACACGCGCCGCTATGACAACTACGACCGAAAAGGCCCGAAGGTTTTCTTCGGCGAATACGCCGCGCAAAGCGACAGGATCGTCAGCGTCAACAACCGCAACACCCTCGAATGTGCCATCGCCGAGGCCGCGTTCATGACCGGCATGGAACGCAACGCGGAAGTCGTGGTCATGGCCAGTTACGCGCCGCTCTTCGCGCACGTGGACGGCTGGCAATGGACGCCAAATCTGATCTGGGTTGACAATCTCCGCACCTACGGCACGCCCAATTATTACGTGCAACAACTCTTCGCCCACCATCGCGGCGACGTCGTTCTTCCCGTGAAACTGGACGGCGCGGACGGCAAACGTCTCTACGCCTCCGCCACGCGCGATGACAACGCCCGCGAACTCATCGTCAAGCTCGTCAATGGCGACAACGCTCCCGCCGAAGTGCAACTGAATCTGACCGGCAACGCCCGGCTCATCGTGCTGACCGGTGAGGGTCGCGCGGAGGAAAATTCACTGGATAATCCACTGAAAATTTCACCCAAGGAAAGCTCCGTCACGTTGGCTGCCGGCAAACCTGTCGCGCTTCCGGCCAATTCCCTCACGGTGTTGCGGGTGACCGCGCGCCAGTGATGATTCCCATCTGTCTTATTTGTGCTGCGCGCCCCATGAGTCACACATGCTCGACGAAACGGGAGCTTTCCCGCACACTCTCACCCCATGAGCGCTCATTACACCATCGGTCTGGATTACGGCACGAACTCCGTTCGCTGCCTCATCGTCAACGTCGCCAATGGCGCGGAAGTCGCCGCTGCCGTGTGGACTTACTCGCACGGCACGCAGGGCGTCATCCTCTCGCGCGACCCGAATCTCGCGCGGCAGCATCCCGCTGATTACATCAAGGGCGCGGAGATCACCATCAATCAGGCGCTGGCCACGGCGAGGAAAACCGTCAAAGGTTTCAAGCCGGAACAGGTCATCGGCATCGGTGTGGACACGACGGGCAGCACGCCGTTGCCCGTGGACAAGGATGGTCAGCCGCTGGCCTTCCAGAAAAAGTTTGCGAACAATCCCGCCGCCATGGCGTGGTTGTGGAAGGATCACACGGGCGTCCATGAAGCCGCCGAAATCACCGCACTCGCCAGGAAGATGCGTCCGCAATTTCTCGCCAAGTGCGGCGGCACCTATTCCAGCGAATGGTTCTGGAGCAAGATTCTCAAATGCCTTCGCACCGCGCCGCAGGTATTCAACGCGGCGCATGCCTGGATCGAACTCGCTGACTACGTTCCCGCAGCGCTCACCGGCACGGAACATCCAAAGAAATTCATCGCAGGCGTCTGCGCCGCCGGTCACAAGGCGATGTGGAACGCGAAGTGGGGCGGCTATCCGGATGCGCAATTTCTTTCAAAGCTTCATCCCAAGCTCGGCAAACTCCGCTCGCGTCTCACGTCGCGCGTTCATTCGATTGATCGCGCTGTGGGTGGACTGACTGCGGCATGGGCGAAGAAGACAGGTTTGGCCGCCGGAATTCCCGTTGCCGTTGGTGCGTTCGATGCGCATCTCGGCGCGGTGGGCAGCGGCGTCGCGCCGGGAACGCTCGTCAAGATCATCGGCACGAGCACGTGCGACATCGCCGTCCGCGCGAACAACAAGAAACTGGCTGACGTGCCGGGCGTTTGCGGCATCGTGGATGGCAGCGTGTTGCCCGGTTACTTTGGCCTCGAAGCTGGCCAGTCCGCCGTAGGCGATCTGTTCAATTGGCTGGTCAATTACATCCAGCCCGGAGCGCCGAGCACCCGCTCGGCACGTTCCGAAACAGGCCGAGCGGGTGCTCGGCGCTCCGCAACGCATGAAGACCTCACTGCCGCCGCGTTGAAACTCCAGCCCGGCGAAAGTGGCTTGCTGGCTCTGGACTGGAATAACGGCAATCGCACTGTGCTGGTGGATCAGCGGCTGACGGGTTTGTTGATCGGCCAGACGCTTTATACGACTCCAGCGGAGATTTATCGCGCACTCATCGAGGCGACGGCATTTGGCGCGCTGACGATCATCAATCGTTGCGAAGAATACGGCGTGAAGATTTCATCCGTCGTGAACTGCGGCGGCATTGCGGAAAAAAGTCCGCTGGTGATGCAGATTTACGCCGACGTCACGGGTCGCCCGATGAAAGTGAGTCGCTCGGCGCAGACCTGCGCGCTCGGCTCGGCCATCGCTGCGGCAGTGGTCGCCGGTGCGCACAAAGATTACGCCACGGCACAGCGACGTATGACAGCGTTGAAGCCCAAAGTCTTCAAGCCAAACACCAAAGCGCACGCAACCTACAAGGAACTTTACTCACTCTACAAACAGTTGCACGACGCCTTCGGCACGAAGCAGTGGAAGGGTAATCTGCATGGCGTGATGAAGAAGCTGATCGAGATTCGCGGGCGTGCAAGGAAATGAAACCGGGCAACGGAATTGAGATTTGCTCTGAACCAGCCGGCTGATAAATTGAAACCATGAAAACGACTTTGGCTGAACCTGAAATCGTGACACGCAAGGGCAAGCCGGTATCGGTCATCATTCCCATCAAAGACTACGAGGAACTTTTGGAGCGGGCGGAAGACGCCGCCGACGTGGCCTGGCTGAAACGCGCACGCAAGAAGCCGATGCACTATCGTCCGCTGGAAGACTATCTCGCAGAGAACAAGCGCAAGTAACCATGTATCGCGTCCTGCTTGAGCGCGCTGCCGAGAAGGACCTGGCCCGACTTTCCTCCGAGGTTCACGACCGCGTCATTGCAGCGATACGAGCGCTGGCCACAAACCCGCGTCCGTCCGGCTGTCGCAAGCCGGCAGGGAGCAAAAACGACTGGCGTATTCGTGTGGGGGACTATCGGGTGGTTTATGAAATTGCTGACGAAATCCGCATTGTGCGAGTCAATCGGGTGCGCCATCGTCGCGAGGTCTATCGCTGATTAGCCTTCGGTACAAAACGGTGGAATGGCAATCTGTATGGCGTGATGAAGCAACTGATTGAAATCCGCTGCCGCGCTAGGAACCGATTATCAACCACGGAATACACGGAGCTCACAAAAATGGCTAACACACCACCGCCACCGCCGCTGCCGCAACTTTCTACCCGCGAACTGCTTGATGAACTTTGTATCGAGTTACGCAATGTTGGCGTCAAAGATTGGGGTTTGCCAAATGATGAAAGAGTTTTGGCGCACATCAGACAGGTCTGTGGGATTCACGCTGAACTCGTTAATCGAAAAGTCGGCGCTGCTGCAAAACTGGCTGAATTAAGTTCGCAAACTAAATGGCAGATCGAACGGTTGCTGGAAGACTGTTTGGCGTTTCCAAGGAAAATGCCTTACGTCCGTGAGCTCGACGGAATTCGAAAAACCCTCCGATGTCAGTGTTGCAGACAAGCTGAGAGACATCCCGATGCCAAGCTGTTTTGGTTTTGCGATAACTGTCTCACAGCGACAATTAGTGCGATTCAGAAGCACGAACCAATTGCTGGCGTGAGGTTGTTCAGAACTTACAACTCCGAATGCAGATGTGAACATGCGGATTCGGAAACGGTTTTGGCTTGTGACTATTACGTTGAAGAATTGGTTGGAGTTTGTGCAATGTGTTTGGAAACGCAGTTAAAACGACGGCGAGATAATCCTCCAGTAGGTTTGAAATGATTGGTTCTCGTGTGTTTCGTGGTTGGGAACAATATTTACTATGCTCGAAAAATTAAAAACTGAAGTGTGTCAGGCGAACCTTGATCTGGTCGCCGAAGGTCTGGTCATCCAGACGTGGGGCAATGCCAGCGCGGTGGATCGCGCGAGTGGCGTGATGGTCATCAAGCCCAGCGGCGTGCCGTATTCGGAGATGAAGCCCAGGCACATGGTTTGCGTGTCGCTGAAGACCGGCAAGGTCGTCGAGGGCAAACTCAAGCCCAGTTCGGACACGGCAACGCATCTGGTGTTGTATCGCGCATTTCCCGGTATCGGCGGAGTGGTGCATACGCACAGTCTGTTCGCGACGGCGTGGGCGCAGGCGTGCAAGCCGTTGTTGGCCTACGGCACGACTCAGGCGGATTACTGGTATGGCGATGTGCCCTGCACGCGCAAGCTGACCGCAGCCGAAATCAAAAACGATTACGAGGCCAACACGGGCAAGGTCATCGTGGAGACGTTCAAGAAATTGAAGTTCGATTCCATGCATCATCCCGCCGTGCTGGTTGCCAGTCACGGTCCGTTCACGTGGGGCAAGGACGTGCATGACGCCGTCCACAACGCGAGCGTGCTGGAATTCATCGCCAAGTTGAACAGCGAGACATTGCGCATCAATCCGAAGATCAAGCCAATGCAATCGGTGTTACTGGACAAACACTTTCTGCGAAAGCACGGCCCGGGCGCGTATTACGGTCAGAAATAGCGTGGTTACTGGAGCGCCGAGCACCCGCTCGGCAAGTTGGTAGTGGAGTCGTGAGCCGAGCCGAGCTGGTGCTCGGCGCTCCGTCCAACGATAGGCCGCGGTGATGATTTCAAATTTTATGCTATGAACAAGACGCTGCTGACGTTCGTTGACGACATCTACGAGGACCTGGAGTTGTGGTATCCCAAACTTCGCGTGGAAGAGGCCGGCTACTCGATGAGGATTGCGGCGCACGAGATCAAG
>DAOLDN010000151.1:0-8120 GCA_035327385.1 Verrucomicrobiota bacterium
TGCCCGGAATGAGCGTGCAGTATTTCATGCTCGCGCGGGTGGAAGCGGCGGTTTCAGAAACAGGCAAGACGTGATGCGTGGTGCGTGGTTCGTGACCTGTTGTTGTCACCTGCCGCTTGCCCCCGCCAAGATAACAAGTGATGCGAAAAGTCTATCACGCGCTGATGCTCAATTACCATCAGCCGCCCGGAAACCTCGAACACCTGCTGGCCACCGAGGAATGGGCGGCCAAGGAATTGTTGTGGGCCATTGACCGCATGCCGCGCGCGTTGTGGGAATACGAGGACGTGGCCCGCGTTCATCTCAGCATGAGCGGAACATTGCTCGAAACGCTCTCCAATCCCGCGTTCCAGGAGCGCGTATATGGCTTCGTGAAATGCGGCGAGATGCTCTGGCACTTGCAGAATCGCCGGATCTTCGACGTTGTAGGAACTGGCTATTATCATCCGGTGCTGGCGTTGATCCCTCCCGCCGACCGCGAGGAACAGATGGCCCGCTGGCTTGGCATCGCGCGACATCTGTTCTGGAGAGCGGACTTTCACGGCTTCTGGCCGCCGGAGATGGGGTTCACGATGGAACTCATCCCGTTGCTCAAGAAGCTCGGCTACCGCTACGTGATGGTGGACAGCAATTACGTCGAACCACTCCAGCCCATGCGCTGGGAGGAACTGCGTTATCGTCCGCACGTCGCGCGTTACGGTGGCGAGGAAATCATCGTCGTCGTGCGCGACCGTGAACTTTCGGACGCGCAACAATCCGGCATGGACAACGGCTGGTTCAAGTCCGAGGTGCATGAACGCACCAAGCACTGCGAATTCCCTCCGCTGGTGATGTCCGCCACGGACGGCGACAACGGCGGCTGGTTCCGCAACACGGATGAGAAGGCGAATTTCTGGCACGTCTGCTATCGTCCGTTGCTCGACTGGGTGAGGCGTGGCGAAACGGAGATTGAGCCGATCTTCATCCACGATTATCTCGACCGCTTTGGAGCACACGGAGAGGTCAACGTGCGCTCTGGCGCTTGGAACACCGGCTGGCATCACGGAGCGGACTTCATGCAATGGACCGGTTCCGACGCTCAAAAACAGGCGTTGGCCCGTATCCAAAAGGTCAGCGATGAATTTCACAAGGCCCGTGCCGCCGCGCTCGACAGCAATCCCGGTGGTTCCGGACTCTTGCCGTGGGAACTCAACGAGGCGCACTGGCGGCTGTTGCGCGCCGAGACGAGCTGCAATCTGTTCTGGGGCGAGGATTGGGTGGGCCGCGCGCACGCCGACCTGGACGAAGTCGTGCGGCGTTTGGAGAATTGGGAGCAATGCAAGCCCGTTGCAGAAAGTGGGATTGCGCCCGCACACGAAAGATAACGGCAGGAAGCCGTCCGGCACTCTCGTCAGGCGCGAGGATGAACCCTTGAATCTCCGCACCGAGAAAGCTATTGTATGAGCGATGAAACTGAGAACCGACCTTCTGGCACACCTGACGGCGGAGGACATCCGCAAGGCGGCGGAGGAATCAGTTCACCGCTTCAAGCCCGAGCCGAATTTCTCCAAAACTGGGACTGGAACGCTGTCATCAGCATCAACCGAGGAGCGTGCGAAAGAAGTCGCGCACAGCATGGAGTTAACTCGGAAACTGGAGCAGCGTGCGCGGCAGACTGGGAAAGGCTCCACCCCCAAACCCTGACCCTCGGGGAAACGTTCGATCTGTTGCGGTCCTATCATCGCAGGTCGCCGTTTCTGTTCTTCAACGGCAACACTTTTGCCACCATCGGTCGGGAGCTTTCCTTTGCGTTGTTCAGCGACCTCGTGCCTGGCCGGAAACGTGAGGTGGGCTCGGCGGTTGCGCATTACATCGCCGGCGTGCTTGATCGTGAGGCAATGGTGCAAATCATCGAGACGCTGACACAATCTGCCGACTGGAAACCCGGTGATCGCGTGAAGACTTTGCGAGGTTCATTGCACGGAGTCATTGTCCGGGTCATGGAAGATGGCCGTGTAGTCTGGAAACCGGATGACACGGAAAGCGAATTGACCGCCCTGCCGGAAAGTCTTTGCACCGATGACAAAACTCCGAAGCCATGAGCATGCCAATCACACCAAACAAGGAAAACTCGACTGAAGCGCAGAAAACGTCGAACCCGCCACCCATATCCCGCACCGATCGTTTGTTGCGACTGTTGGTGATGGTGCTTGGTTTGTATCTGGTCGTTGCTTACCTCGTCGTTCCACGCGTCTGGAAACGCGACATGGAAAAGCATCCCGGTTTGGCCGACGCACCGCGCATCACGCACACCGGGGATGGAATTCCCGGCGATCCGTTGAACATTGCCATTGTCGGTTCGGAAACAAATCTCATCCGCTCAATGACCGCTGCCGGTTGGTATCCCGCCGACCCGATCACATTGCGCACGAGCCTTCGCATCGCCGTGGATTCGGTGTTCAGCAAGCCGGATGACGAAGCGCCGGTCAGCGACCTGTACCTCTTCGGCCGAAAACAGGACCTCGCATACGAGCAGCCCGTCGGCGACAACCCGCGCCAGCGCCATCACGTGAGGTTCTGGAAATGGGACAAGACACAGGACGGTCAGGAGGTGTGGTTCGGGTCGGCGACGTATGACGAGCGTGTGGGATTGAGCCACACGACCGGCCAGATCACGCATCACATCGGGCCGGACGTTGACGCGGAGCGTGACAGGATGATGGCCGAACTGAAGAAAGCCGGCGCGGTGAGGGACTATTACATCAACGGATTCCACAAACAACTGGAGGGCAAAAACGGCGGAGGCGATCCGTGGCGCACGGACGGGCGACTGGGTGTCGTGGTGTTGACCGCCAATTGAAACCGAAATTCCGGCACTAACGGCTGACTCAGGCCGGGTTCCGTTTGTGGATGCCGAGTTTGTTGCCGTCAGGATCAACAACGACAGCCGCGCGGCACTTTGGCATGTCGAAAGGTTCGACGGCAAAGGTCACACGGTGACGCCTCAGATGTTCGATGGTCTTGTCGAAGTCATCCACTTCCAGCACGACATGCGGACCGTCACCGGACGGTTTGAGGAATGGTTCGTTGCCGAGGCCAAGCGTGTGAGGGCCGATTTCGTATTCAATCCAGAACTGGCCTCCCTCGTTCATCAACATTCCGGGTGTCAGATTGAGAATGCCTTCGTAGAACGCGCGCGAACGCTCCAGATTGGTGGACGGATAAGCGACAAAAGCGAATTCAAGGATTTTCATGGCGGGGTTTGAGTGCAAACGCAACGGTGGCTTTTATCCGCGAATGAGGTAAGGTTGTCGAGATGAATCTCCCACGAGGGACAAAAGCACATGGGTGTGGGCATGAAAACGATCACGAATGACTACAAAGCGTGCGAGGTATGGAATCTGGGCCGCACGCCAGGCGAACGCGGCCCATTCATCATTGTGCAATCCGGCGACGCGCCGGGCGACGAACTCATCCGCGAGCGGATGTATCTGTTGCGGCGGGACGGTCATTGGGTGGAGATGGCGTATCTGGCGTCTTTGCACCAGCCCGAGGCGTTCGATTCGGTGATGTTTCCTGCAATCACCGAAGTATTGAAGTTGTTCGAAAGTTTGGGTTCGCAAGTGCGCATGGCGAATCTAAAGGTGGATGAAGCCGGCCTGGAACGCTGGCTGGTAATGATCGGGGCAGGCGGGGCAAAGGACCAGTTTGAGGCCTGGGCCGGACAATTCCGCCAACGACTTTCAGATCGTGACCGGATGGATGGAAGCCGTTGATGCCTGAATGTCCTTCGGCATCGCTTACGGGGCAATGTGACAAACCCGTTCACCGGGAAGTCGTTCCGCTGGTTACAAAATCCATGGCGATTTGGATTTGCCCCGATTCGATGATTCCGATAAACCCTGCGCGTGCTTGCGAACTGCGACGCGGGGATTGACTCCCCCAAGTTCGGGCGCAAGCAACAACATCCATGAACGCCACTCCAGACGAGAATCCCGAATCACAATCCAATCCGCTCGCCAGGCCGAAATCGGAGCAATACATGGCCTGGGTGGTGCTGGCGCTGTTGGTGGGCGGCTGCCTGTTGGTTTTGAAACCATTTGTCTCGGCCGTGTTGTGGGCCGTGGTCCTGTGCTTTTCGAGCTGGCCGATCTATCAAAGAGTCCTGAAAATCCTCGGCAACCGCCGCACTCTCGCCGCGCTGGTGATGTCCGTCTCGATGATCCTCATCATTCTGCTCCCGTTCATCGTCATCGGGACGACATTGGCGGACAGCGTGAAGGATTTCACAGCCGCCACAAAACAATGGATCAGCGGCGGCCCGCCCGCGCCGCCTTCGTGGCTGGCGAAAATCCCGGTCGTTGGCGAGAAGGCTGTGGATGCCTGGAAGGACATGGCGGCGGACACCGCGCAACTGCGCGAGCAGGCGCAGAAATACATTGAGCCAGTCAGCGCACGGCTCTTGAAACTAGCCATCGCCCTGGGCGGCGGCTTGGTGCAGTTGAGCATGAGCATTTTCATCGCGTTCTTCCTGTTCCGCGACGGCGTGTACGCGGCGGAACGATTGAAATCCATGGTCGAACGGATCGGTGGCGCTCGTGGCCAACACCTGTTGACCACTGCGGGCAACACAGTGCGCGGCGTTGTTTACGGAATTCTGGGAACGGCTCTGGTGCAGGCGATCATGGCGGGTGTCGGATTTCTCATTGCCGGAGTGCCGGGCGCGGCGTTGCTGGCATTTCTCACGTTCTTCCTGTCCATCGTGCCCATGGGGCCGCCGTTGGTTTGGTTGCCGGCCGCGTTATGGTTGTTCAATCAAGGTCACACCGGCTGGGGCATTTTCATGCTCATTTGGGGCGTCGGCGTCAGCAGCATTGACAACGTCGTCAAACCCTGGCTCATCGGCCAGGGCAGCGCCATGCCTTTCATCCTCATCTTCTTCGGAGTGCTGGGCGGTGCGCTGGCGTTCGGGTTCATTGGCGTCTTTCTTGGCCCCACGTTGCTGGCGGTTGGATATCGCTTGATGGAGGAATGGGGCGCATCCAAGAAGCTGGCAGCGATCACCGTTGCGGCGGATGATCCCAAACCGCCGGACGAAACTCCGGTCGCAAACTGAATGAATGGCGACGTCGTCATTTCCTTGCCCCGAAATTGAGGCTCCCGTCTGCGGATGAGTTTCGCCATACTCGCCTCACGCATGAAAATCAAAATCCTCGGCGCCGCCGGCGGCGAAGTTACAGGCTCGGCATACCTTGTTGAAACGTCCGTCTCCCGTATTCTGGTGGATTGCGGACTTTTTCAGGGCGGCAAGAAGGCGGATGATCTCAATCAGCCTCCGGTCGTCGCCGGGGAAAACCTTCATGCAGTGGTGGTCACGCACGGCCATCTCGACCACACGGGCCGTCTGCCGATGCTTGTGAAGACCGGTTATGAAGGGCCTGTGTTTGCGACGCCGGCCACGATTGAGATGGCCGCGTTGATTCTTCGCGATTCGGCGCAATTGCAGGCCGCCGACGCCGAGCGGCAGAACCGCAAACGCCAGCGCGCGGGTCAGCCTCCGCTCGAACCGCTTTACACCGCACAGCACGCCGAACAGATCATCCAACGTTTCAAGCCCGTGCCGTATCAGGAAGCGGTGAACGTCGCGCCCGGCGTTCGCGCCATCTGGTCCGAGGCGGGACACATGCTTGGATCGGCCAGCATCCAGTTGATCATTGACGACGATGGGAAGGAGAAGCGCATTGTGTTTTCCGGCGACCTCGGTCCGAAGGGCGCTCCCATTCTTCGCGACTATGAACCGTTTCATCGTGCCAATGTCGTTTTCCTCGAATCCACCTACGGCAACCGCAACCATCGGCCATTCAAGGAAACCGTGGATGAATTTGTCGGCATTGTACAGACTGCGGTTGAAACGCGAGGCAAAATCCTGGTGCCGACGTTTGCTGTGGGCCGGGCGCAGTTGTTGACCACGCTGCTGGCGTGGATGTTCCGCACCAAGGCCGTCAAACCGTTCCCCGTGTTCCTCGACAGCCCCATGGCCATCGAGGCCACAAAAATCTACGCGCGCCACCGCGAGTTGTTCGATGACGACATGAAACAATTCCTGGAGGAACGACCGATTGGCGAGGATTTGAAAACGCTGACCATGAGCGTCTCCGCCGATGACTCCAAAAAAATCAATGACGTGCCCGGCCCTTGCCTGGTGCTGGCCGGCGCGGGAATGTGCAACGGCGGGCGAATCCTGCATCACCTCAAACACAATCTCTGGCGACCTGAAACGCACGTGATCATTGTCGGCTACCAGAGCCATGAATCGTTGGGACGACGGCTGGTGGAGGGCGATGCGATGGTGAAAATTCACGGCGAAGAAGTGGCGGTGAAGTCGCAAATCCATACCCTGGGCGGTTTCAGCGCCCACGCAGGTCAGAAGGATTTGCTGGAGTGGTTCGACGCCATCGCGCCGTGCAAACCGCGAGTGGTCCTGACACACGGCGAAAATGTCCCGCGCGAAACACTGTCGCAATTGATCCGGGAACGGAGCGGATTGAAATCCGCGTTGCCCGAACTGGGCGAGACGATTGAATTGTGACGCGCATGTTCAACTAAGGCTTGCGGTTTTCGCTGAAACCCGCAACCTGCCGGTGATGAATTCAATGCCAATCAGATTTGCAACTCTCCTCTCGCTCGGTCTTGCCGCGTTCGTGTTGGGCGGCTGTTCGTCCACGCCGGACCGCGTCAGTTCTGGCAAAATCAGTGCCAGAACGTTTTCCTTCGTTGCCATCAACCCGCAGACGGCGCGATTCGCGGAGGCCCGCGAACCCATCCATGCCCTGATCAAGAACGCCATCGCCAACAATCTCGGTCGAAAGGGCGTCAATCAAGTCGCCTCCGGCGGTGACGTGACGGTGGCGTATCTGCTGATCGTGGGCAACAACGCCAGCACCGTGGCCGTCAACGACTATTTCGGTTACGGACGAGACACCACCGCGCTGGTGGACAAGGCGCAAAAGGGTTACGACAGCAGCAAGAACCCCAATTATTTCGAGGCCGGCACGCTGTTGATTGACATCGTGAGTCCGTCCTCCGGTCAGGTGCTCTGGCGCGGCCACGTCACGCAACCCGTGTTGCGCGATGCCACCGACACCGTCCGTTCACAACGCATCCAGGAAGCCGTGGACAAGGTCCTCGCCAGTTTGCGGATCGGGCCTTGAAAGCGACGGTGCTTGGACGAAAATACTTCACGCGAAACCGCCGTGGCCGATGCCGGGCGGTTTTTACTTTGTCACCGGTCAGTGACTGGTCGGATTGTCGTCAGTTGATTTGTGTTCACCAATCGTGGCTTGCGGCGGCGGACATTCGCGATAACATCACCCTCCGGGCTGTGGCGGAAAACCAGCCCGATTTGCAGAAACAAAAACCGCATGGCATCCGAACTTTCAATTTTTGCCTCGCACTTGCGCGAGTTCATCCGGTTTCAATCCACCGAATCGGAGTCCGTCGAGCCTGCACACGCCGCACTGCTGGCCGCGCACGACGACGCCGAATTCAACGGCTACGCAATGTTGCTGTTCGCCCTCCAGTTCAAGGCCAACGCCGCTTATCGAAAACTCTGTGAGGCGCGCGGTGTTACGCCCAATGACGTGACGCATTGGGCGCAAATCCCCGCCGTACCCGCCGTCGCGTTCAAAGAATTGGAGCTGACCTCGCTTCCGCCCGAAGATCGCGCGCGCGTCTTTCATTCCAGCGGCACGACAGGCCAGTCGCCCAGCAGACATTTTCACAGTGCCGAATCGCTCGCGCTGTATGAAGAATCACTCTGGCCGTGGTTCATGAGGAATTTGCAATTTACGAATTGTGATTTGCGATTGCTCACTCCGCCGCTGGAGCAGTCGCCGCACTCGTCGCTTGTGTATATGTTCGAAACCATCCGTCGCAAACTCGACGCGCCGGAATCAATCTTCCACGGACGCATCGGTAGTGACGGCTCATGGACGTTGGACTCGGAGGCTCTACTTGACGCAACACGCAACACGCAACACGCAACGCTTCTCCTCGGCACCGCGTTTTCCTTCGTCCATCTGCTGGATTTCATGGCGGAGCACAATATGCGTGTCCCGTTGCCGGCCGGTTCGATGGTGATG
>DAOLDN010000152.1:0-8000 GCA_035327385.1 Verrucomicrobiota bacterium
AGCCGATGTCGGCGATCTTGGTGAAGATGCCGCCGCAAATGCGCAGCACGGACGCGCCCAATGATTCGCCGATGGCGAAACCGATGAAGCACGGCCCGACGAGATCGCGCGGCAGGAAAACGAGGATGCAGATCATGAAGAACAATTCCACGGCCACCAGCAGCAGTCCGACGCTCATGCCGGAGCGCAACGGGATGCCCAGTGTGGCGAGAGGATTGCCCTTGAGCGCGGAGAACGCTGCGCGGGAGTTGGACACGGTGTTGATGCGGATGCCGAACCACGCCACGCCGTAACTTCCGAGAATGCCGAGGATGGATGCCAGCAGGATGACGACGACCTTGCCGGCGCTCATGTGCGACAGGAATCCGAAGTAATAGACCATGCACGCGCCGATCAGCACCCAGAGGATGGCGAGGAATTTTCCCTGCGTGAAGAGATACGTCTTGCACGTTTCCCAGATCATGTTGGAAACGTTGGCCATGCTTTGGTGCACCGGCAGGCTTTTCGTCTGCACGTATTGCACCAGGCCGAACACCGCGCCCACGGCGCAGATGACGATGCCGATGTACATCAACGCCGTTCCGCTGATGCCTCCGAGACCGGCGAATTTGACAGAGTCCAGAGGTGGGATGTGAATGTCCGCTTCGCTGGCGGTCGCGGCGAACGCCAGCCCGATTGCGATGAGGAAGAACGTCCAGAATTTGAATGATTTGGTAGCCATAAGTTGAGGCAAAAACTATGGGCGACGACCCCACTGCTGCCAACCCTTTTTTGGCGAGGACTAATCTGCAATTGGACTCAATGCCCGCAACCACAGCCGTTTATCCGACAGAACATTTTGCGGCGCAGTTCTTTGGTCTTGCCGCTGTTTTGTGACGTTTGCGGCAAAAGACTGCTCCACAAGCGGGGCTGCCCGGGCGCATCGGATTCACACTCCGGCACGTGCGAGCTTTTTCTGCGGGAGACACATCATCCACACACCAACAAGCGTCAACGCAATGGCAGGAACTGTCATGCTCCACGGAACCATGGTCATCTCAAGCAACTCCTGCGACTTCTTGCTTTCCAGATAATACAATACCGTGATGATCAAACCGTTGTTCAAAGCGTGGACCAACATGGAACAGTAAATGGACCCGCTCCGCCAGATTACAACTCCCATCAACAGTCCGAGCGCGAATGTAGGTAGCAGTCTGTAAATGGATGCGTGAGCTATTCCAAACAGCAATGCGGAAACCACGATGGCCACCCACGCTCCATACTTTCTGAATCCGCTGAAGATCAACCCTCTGAAAAGTAGCTCCTCGCAAACGGCTGGTGACAATGCCAGAACGATCCACAGCAACCAGAGCGGAGCGGGCGGATCGCCCAACATTAGAAAGTACTTCAGGTCCTCCATCACAGACTCAGGCGCAGGTAGAATTCTCAGCACGATACCTGCCACCGCGACAGCGCCGGTCGCGCCAACCAGTATCGAGCCGACGACGCTTCGCCAGTGCGGAAGTTTGAGTGAAAGCGTCGTCCGCGGCGGAAGGCGCTTGATCAACATGGCGACAATCACGGGAAGCAACAGCGCCCCGTAAAAATTCAGCAACAATCCCGGCACCAGCCCGACGCGTTCGATCAGCAGACTGCAATAGAACAACGCAACCAGAGAAACGATGAATGTCACGAGAGCGAGGGATGGCGTGGCGACTCCGGCTTCATTCCCATGGAAACGGAACAGCGAACGCACCGCGCCCCGACCTCCCAGCAAAACCTGTTCACGACTGAAACAATGGGCGGCAAAAATCAGGGCTAGGACCGCGTAAGCGACAGCCGCGAGCAGTGCGAGAAAAACAAGATCAGCCGTCGCTCCGCCTGCGAACAGCGCCTTGATCAATAGAGCAACATTGACGAGAGGGACAAACGCTGTGGCAGTATTCAGTTCAATCCCGGGAGCCATCGTCACCGTCATCGGCACCATGAGCAATGTGAAGGTTGCTCCCAAAAAATTGCCCGCGTCCTTCGCATCACGGGCAAGCACCGCCACCGCCAGAAACAGGGCCGCAATGGTGCAGGTGGCCGGCAGCAAACATGGCAGCACCAAGAACACCGTCATGGCAGTGATGTCCAATCCGGCGATGGAAGCAGCCACCCGGCTCACGGTCAGGCTCAGGCTGATGGCATTCGCCAGAGCTGCGAGCAGACTGATGGCCCAGATCGTGAGAAATTTTCCCGCCACTATCTCAACGCTCCGCACAGGCGCGCAAAGCAATGTCTGCATGGTCATCCTGTCTTTTTCGCCCGCGGTGAGATCTATAGCGGCATACAGTGATCCCGTCGCCGACAGAAGTATCAACACCAACGGCAACAGCATGCTCAACGCCCATCTCGTCCGACGCGTTGGAGGGGAAACATCCTGACTGGTTGTTTGCAGTGCGACTGAAAATCCGGGCGGCAATCCGCGTTCTCGCTCACGTTGTTCGATCAACTCCCCGCGAAACGCGTTCAATTCCTTGCGCAGCCGGCTGAGGGCTTTCTCGGAAGCTGGGCGGATCGAATCGTAATAGACGACGAGCTGCCCCGCCGATTGTTCGTCCAATGCATCGGAAAATCCGGGCCGGGCGACCAGCACTGCGTCCACCTTGCGGCTCGTGATAAGGTCATGCGCCTGCTCCTTCAATCTGTTCTGCATTTCGGAATTGCTGGAAACCTCGTCACCGGGAACATCTGCATTGGCTGATTCCGTCTCCATATCGGGAGAGTTCGCCACATTGTTTGAACGAAATCCGGCCACGTCCGGCAACGCCAACTCGGTACTCAACGAGAAAACATTGGTCCGCTCCAGCCATTCGATCAATCGCTCGGAGACATCGCCCCACAGAGCAACGCGCGAAACCCTGCGTTCTTCGGAATCGTCATGCGATTGCTTCATTTTGCCCGCTCCAATCACCAACAGCGGATACAAAACCAGCGGCAGCCCAACCACGACAAGCAGCGTCACGCGGTCGCGAAGCGCCTCGGTGATTTCCTTCTTGAAGATGGTCCAGACAATGTGAAGGCGCATGGTATCGCGTGGTTCAAGAATCAGACGCGGGCAGGGTTGACGATGTGCCGGTGCGGTTCATCAACTGGAAGAACGTCTCCGTCAGATTTCGACAACCGGAACGATCAAGCAGTTCCTTGTGAGTTCCGTGATCGGTGATCTGTCCCTCGTGCATCAGATAAATCCGGTCGCACAGGTCTTCGGCCTCGCTCATGATATGGGTTGAAAACAGTATGGCGCGACCGGCCGCCCGCTCACGCCGGATGGCATCCATGATAAAACGCCCACTGATGACATCCAACGCGGAGGTGGGTTCGTCGAGAATCACGACATCGGGCCCGTGAAGAAATGCGCGGGCAAGATTTGCCCGCTGCTTCTGTCCCGAGGAAAGAGTCCGGCACGGACGATCTGCAAACCCGGCCATTTCCAGATCGTCCACCAGTCGTTCGATACGCGAATCCAATCCCCCATCATTCACCCCGTAAAGCCTTCCAAAATACCGCAACACTTCTCGGGGCGTCAGGCGCTGGTAAAGTTGCGTGTCGCCGGACAGAAATCCCAAGGAACGTTTGGCCTCCAAGGTCTGTACGGCCAGATTCAGTCCTTTGACGCGCACCACGCCCTCATCGGGAGTGAGAATTCCCGCCAGCAGACGCAGGGCTGTCGTTTTGCCGGCACCGTTCGGCCCCAGCAATCCCACAACCTCACCTGCCTCAACGCGGAGACTCACTCCATTGACGGCGGCAACCGGGCCGAATGATTTTCGAAGTTCCTGCGCTTCCAGATACAAACTCATGAACGTGGTTCGAAAGTGGTTGCCTTGGATAAGTGTCGTTGTTGGCCGGGAATTAAACACGGCGAGATGCACATGGTCACGCACAACTTTCCAGAACTTGAGTCCGCTCACCGGATGCCAAAGACAATGTTTTGATCATAAATCAATCTCTGTGCCCTTTTCGCTTGTCGCTCTGAAGGCCTTTCCCCATCTTTCGCGCAATGTCCGAACGGCCCGTTTCAACTCTCAACAAACCCGACGCCGCGCTTGAATTGACGCTGCGCCCGTCGCTGTTCTCCGAATTCACGGGCCAGCCGCGCGTCAAGGAGCGCCTCGAAATCGCCGTGGCCGCGGCGCGCAAACGCAGCGAGGCGCTCGATCACATCCTGCTCAACGGTCCGCCCGGCCTCGGCAAGACAACGCTCGCCAACATCCTCGCCAAAGCCATGGGTGCAAATCTCAAAAGCACCAGCGGCCCGACCATTGAAAAGGCCGCCGACCTCGCCGGTCTGCTGACCAATCTCGAAGAGGGCGACGTGCTGTTCATTGACGAAATCCATCGCCTGCAAAAAACCATCGAGGAATATCTGTATCCCGCGATGGAGGATTTCAAACTGGACATCATCATTGATCAAGGCCCCAACGCCCGCAGCGTGCGCCTTAATCTGCCGCGCTTCACGCTCATCGGAGCCACGACGCGCAGCGGACTATTGTCGTCGCCGTTGCTCACTCGCTTTCCGATGCGTGAACGGCTGGACTACTACGTCGCCGAGGATTTGCAGAAAATCGTGGTGCGTTCCGCGCACTTGTTGAACGTGGAGATTGATGAGAAAGGCGCGCACGAAATCGCGCGTCGCAGTCGCGGCACACCGCGCATCGCCAATAACCTCCTGCGCCGCGTCCGCGACTACGCACAGGTCAAACACGATGGCCGTGTCAGCGGCGACATCGCGGACCGCGCGCTGGCGATGTTGGAGATTGACCAGAACGGTCTCGACGAAATGGACAAGCGCATCCTCGAAGCGATCATCGTCAAATTCGCTGGCGGCCCGGTTGGTGTGAATTCACTCGCCGTTGCTGTTGGTGAAGAACCCGACACCATCGAGGAAGTCTATGAGCCGTATCTGATCATGGAAGGCTACCTCAACCGCACGCCGCAAGGCCGCGTGGCGACGGAACTCAGCTACAAGAAACTCGGATTGAAGGCAGCCGGAGGGAAACAGACAAGTCTGCTGTAGCGGGTTTATGAAACTGGTTGATTCCAAAACCGTATCTAAATGAACTTCTGATTGCGATTGGTAGGGCCCGTCACTCCGTGCGCGCCGCCGTCTGGTCTGGGCAAAACGGCGCGCACGGAGTGACGCGCCCTGCCGGCACTGACCATTTGTTGAGTGCTCGAAGTCATCGTTACCGCTCCCTGCAACCGGCTTGAATCTGCTCACTTTTGGGGTTTTCAGTCTGTTGACGTCTCCTGGGACAGAATTCCCGCATCGAATTGTTTGCACATTCCGAGGATTCGTGTCTAATTTGACCGCCAGCACACACAACAGCGGACCAGCCGCAATGGGAATATCAGCGCCATAAATATGTTTCGGGGACGTCGAACCACAGGTCGCCCAAGACCGGTCATTTTCACAGTTCTTTGCAGTGTCGTACTGCTTGCGAATTTTCTTCCTGCCCAGGACACGATCCTGCCCAACGGTGCGACGTGGCGCTGGGCCAAGGGCACAAACGAAGTCTCCAATCCCACGAGCTTGTGGCGCGGCACGGGCTTCAACGACGCCACCTGGTCGGTGGGCAATGCGCCGTTTCATTACGGCGAGGGGCTGGCAGGTGGCACTCTGCTGAGCGACATGCGCAGCAATTACACCTGTATTTTTCTCCGCGTGCCGTTGGTGGTCACCAATGTGGTTGAAATCGCCTCCGCACAATTCGTGGTCAATTACGATGACGGTTTCGTGGCCTGGATCAACGGTACAGAAGTCGCCCGGGCCTCGGTCACGCCCGCATCCCCGGTGTACACCCATGTTGCCTCGGTCGGACGCGAAGCCGACCCTGCGGTGACGTTCGTCATCGGGCTTGCTCCGGCAAGCTACTTGCAGACGGGCACAAATATCCTGGCTGTGCAGGCGTTCAACTCCAGTGTGAACAGTTCCGACTTCCGTTTCGAGACGATGTTGCAGGTCACCAAACTGAGTCTCGACCCGCCGGTCATCACCAGCATTGTTCCCGCGCCGGACTCTGTGCTGGGCGCGTTGACGGAAATCACGGTTCAATTCAGCAAGGCTGTTTCCGGCGTGGATCCACAGGACCTTTTGCTCAACGGCCAGCCGGCGTCGTCCGTGTCGGGCAATCCCGGAACCAATCGCTACACGTTCACGTTTACACAGCCGTTGCCCGGACTGCTGGAGGTCCGCTGGAACGATTCGCCCGGCATCACGGACCTGCAAGGCGGTGTGTTCGATGCCACCGCGCCGGGCACCACGTGGAGTTACACACTGGTGGACAACATCGCTCCCGTCGTCAGTCAACGCACGCCAGTGGCGGGCGCAACCGTCAGCCAGTTGACGCAGGTGGAACTGTTCTTCAGCGAACCGGTGACGGGCGTGGATGCCGCGGACCTGCTCATCAACGGCCAGCCTGCGACATCGGTCAACGGCACCGAAGCCGGCCCTTACCTGTTCAGCTTCGCGCAGCCGACTGCGGGCACGGTCAACTTTTCGTGGGCTGGCGGCTATGGCATTGCGGACCTCGCCGCCAATGCGTTTGCTGCCGCGGGTTGGTCCGTCACGCTCAATCCCGCGCTCACCGCGGGCGACGTGATCATCAACGAATTCGTCGCCGGCAATCTCACCGGCTTGATGGACGAAGACGGAGAGCGGCAGGACTGGATCGAGATTTACAATCGCGGCACGAACATCGTGAACCTTCTCGGCTGGTCGCTCACCGACGATCCGGGTTTTCCCGGCAAATGGATTTTCCCATCGAAGACGCTGAATCCCGGCCAATATCTCGTCGTGTTTGCGTCTGGCAAGGACCGTCGCGCGCCGGTGGGAGCGAACAAATACCACACGGACTTCAAACTCGATTTGTTCGGCGAATACCTCGCGTTGTTCAACGCGGAATTGCCACGCGTGGCGGCAAGCGTTTTCACGCCGAAGTTTCCCGAGCAACGCAACAACTACTCCTACGGCCTGGACAGCAGCAACCAGTGGCGCTACTTCCAGACGCCCACGCCCGAAGCGCCCAACGGCAACAGCTCGATCATCGGCATTGCGCCCGAGCCGCACTTCAGCGTGGGGCGCGGCCTGTTCGACCAGCCGTTCAATCTGCTGTTAACCACTCCGCTGCCCGGCGCGACGATCCGTTACACGACCGATGGCAGTGAGCCAACGCTGGGGAACGGCTTCACATTCGGCACACCCATTGCGATCACAAACACGGCGATCATTCGCGCGGCGGTGTTCGCCTCGAACTATCTGCCGTCGCGCACACGCACTCACAGCTACATCTACCTCGACAGCATCGTCACGCAACCGAACAATCCCCCGGGTTTCCCCAGTTCCTGGGGGGTGAACGTCAACTTCTCCAGCGCCAATGTGCCCGCGCCATACTACGTGGGTAACAGCGTCGTTCCCGCATACTACGAGATGGACCTCGATCCCGTCCGCGTTGATCCAAACAACTCCAGCTCCGCGATCGATGCCGCGAAACTTCAACGGCTCAAGGACGGCCTTCGCGAACTGCCCGTGGTGTCGCTCGTGATGAACGTCAACGACATGTTCGGTTCATCCGGCCTGTATCCAAACTCCAGCGCGAACAACAAGCTGCCGAACGAGAAACCCTGTTCGCTGGAATTGTTGCTGCAGGACGGCTCGGCGGGCTTCGTCGTCAACGGCGGCATTGATCTGCACGGCAACGCCAGTCGTGATTCGTTCAAAAATCCGAAACACGGCTTCAAGGTCAACTTCAAGGGCGACTACGGCGAAACCACGCTCAATTACAAGCTGTTCCCGGATTCTCCGGCCACGAAGTTCGATGATCTGATCCTGCGTCCGGATTTCGGCGGCAGTTGGCGGCATCAATCCGACACTTCCACCGAGGGACTGGGAGCGTTCCAGCGTTCTCGCGCCACACGTTTTCGCGACGCGTATGTGAAACATTCTTTTCGCGCGATGGGCGGCCCGGCCAGCTACA
>DAOLDN010000153.1:0-7867 GCA_035327385.1 Verrucomicrobiota bacterium
CTGGCGCGACCAGATTGTAACTGGCCTCCCACGAGAACCCGCCGGTAATGTAGCCGACTTCTGCATCGAACTCGCCGGGCTGGTCCGTCTTGAGCAGCCAGTTGAAGGCAGGTTTCAGAATTGTGTCGTCCCCGAGACTTGGGAAAAGCGGTTGACCCGGCAGGCTGAATTGCAGTTTTCCGTCAACCTCGATGATGGGAGATTCTTTGTCAGGGCCGGTGTTGTCATAGCCACTACGCACAATCGTGCCAGGAATGATTTCCCGCACTGCCGTGTTGTCCTTCATGCGAATGTTCTGGAAGTCAATCGTCTTGCCTTCGTTCAAGAACAACAGGAATTCCTGTGAAACGGGGTCGTTTCGATAGTTCTGCTCCAGAATCTGCAACTGTCGTTTGCCCGCCGCATCCCGCAGTATAACGGAATCCGCCTCGACGAGCGCCGTCGCGCCGGCGAAGCGGACTTCGTTCACGCCCGACTTGAGGTCGAGCGGCACGGTGTCGCGCACAACGGCGAAGTTTTGGTTGTAGATGGTGAGTGAAGGCTGGGCGGAAGCGGTCAACGTGACTGCCGCGCCGAACGCAAGGATGGAGGCGATCTTTTTCATGGGTGTAGGATAACCGGTTTGCAGTTTGGTTTCATTGCGAATGATTGGATGGCGTTCTGCGAGGAATGCTCCGGCAAGACGCACCGCCGACGAAATTCCGGCAGGATTGCCTCCGGTGTTGGGCGTTGACGGCTGAACGCTAAAACGGTTCTTCCATCGCGCCAATGCCGGTCACTCACATTCCCGAATGGCGGCTTCAATCCACCAGCGCTGGTCGGCGTTCGCGGTTTCGAGCGCCTTGCGCAGCAGTGGCAGGGAGGTTTCGCGATGCCGGGCCAGCGATTGCACGGCGGCCTCGCGCCGGCTGTAAGTTTTGTCCGCGAGTTGAAGAATCCATTGTTGCACGCGCTGCGTCGGGTCGGTTTCTACCCGCACCGACACATCGAATGGAGTGGGACTGACCTGCAATCGTTCGTCAACGGTGACGACCTGAACACGGTAACTGCCCCTGGTCAGATCGTCGAGACGCAACGTGGTGTTGGTGACGGCGTCGCTCCAGTCCGCATCGTCAACGCGCCATGCGAATCGCGGTGATGCGACGCCCGGCGCGGAAAAGTCCAGCACCACACTGCCATCGTTTTCATTCCGGACTCTGGCGTTTGCCGCGGACAATGGATGCCGGCCCGGTACGTAAACATATTCCTCGCGGCCTTGCAGGACGGTGCGCAGAAATGCGCCGCCCCAATTGTCCGTCAGCACGCCGGTCAGCTTTCGTCCATCGGCGAACGGCTGGGGTTCGTTCGCCGGAAAACACGGTGCGCGCAATCCGTAACCGACTCTGAATAATTGTTTGCGCGCCACCACCCAATAAATCCCGCGCGAGTCGGCAACGATGGATTCCGCGTCAGGAACGTTGGGCGTGGAACGGGCATTCGTTTCCGCGTTGCCGGGCGTTGTTCCTCGGACGGAACTGCCTGGAATCTCCGTGTCACGCCATCCGCCGGGATCGTCGAATTGCCGCAGTGTGCCGTTGAGGACCATCGAAAGTTTTCCGTCGGCGCTAAAAAACGGGTCGCGGTTCGCCTGATCGCGGATGCCTCCACCCACGATTTGATTGATGTGGAACTGCCGCCATTCGCGCCCGTCGAAGAAGCAAACGTTCCACGTCCTGTCTTCGTAGGCGACGCGTCCGTCCGTGGAAAACGTCACGGCGAACGAATCCAGCCCGCGCAGTTGCGTTCCTGCCAGTGTCGTGGCCTGCGTCTGAAGCGCCGCGCGAAATGTTGAGTATCGCTGGAACTGCCCATTGCGCGGGTCGAGAATCAGGCACGGGCGCAATGCCGGATCGGGATTGTAGTTCCAGTCAACCAACCACACGCGGCCTTTGGCGTCCGAGGCAATCCTGCAATCACCCCACAACAACAGGTTGTCGGGCAGTGTGTGGCGTTTCCAATTCGTGCCCGTCCATTCGTTCAACGCGGATTCGTCGCCGCGCAAAATGGCAAAGACTTTTCCCTCACCGGTGTGCAACAATGGCCGGCTGGTGCGGATGATCTGTGACGTGGGCGGAACACCGGGTGAAGCGGCGAGCAACGCGGCATCCGCAACCAGTCCGCCGCGACCAAATTGGATTGCCACCATTCTGCCGTCTTTGAGTTCGAACCAGCGGTCAACGTTGTCCAGTGGAGAACCCGCCTGCCAGTTGATCTGCCGTGGTGCGCTGCCGTCGTTGGGAATGAACCAGCCTCCCATGCCGAATGCGCCGAGCCACAGCCCATGCCGCGTGATGCGCCAGCGGCGGTCGGCCAGTTGTTCGGGACGCGCGCCGCTGTCCATGCCGTCAATGAGCTTTGTCCACTGACCGTCGCGGCATCGCCATAACGAATTCAACAGTCCGCGCTTGTCGTATTGGTATGGGTCGCCGCTGATGACGTAGCGATCATCGCCGACCGTGAAAACGGTGTGAACGACGCGGAATGCATTTGTCTCTGGCTCGGCGACTGGCATGGCTGTGTGTGTTTCGATATTCACGGAAAAAATCCCGGCATCGCGCACTGCGACCCACACGTCCGTCGCCCCCATCGGTGCAATGACGGAGATGCGGTTGTTGAGGTTGCTGATGATGACGGGATGATGCGTGACGGTATCGCCATCGGCGATCAATACGCCCCGCACTGCTCCACGATTGTCGCCGCCGAACAGGCAACTCGACCAGAACCACATTCGTCCGCGCCCGTCTTCGATCATTGAAACGGGCAGGCGATTTGTGACGTCGCCGCCGGGCCACAACTCATCCACCGTGATGGTGTGAACGAGCAGGGGCTTCTGGTAGAGCCGGTTGATCGGTGCCGGGGCTTTGCTGATGTTCAAACCGGCTTCAGTCACCCAGAAGTTCGTGAGCGAATCCATGCCAAAGCGAGCCAGCGCCGCCGGGCCAAGAATCGAACGCATCTTTGGATGGTTCATCCCGTCATTGTGAACCAGCAGGACTGCGGTGTCCGCGTCTTTGTGTTCCCATAGCGAAGCGATCAATCCGTTTCCCATCGCGTTCATTTGCGATGGAATGGCATTTGCGGTGTCAGAACTGCCCCAAGCATTCCAGGGCGAATCGTTATAGCTGGGTTGCCAGTTCTGGTTCCAGCGCCATGCGCGCCAAGAAGTGCCACTCCCCGCCGCCAGAATGGTTCCATCATCAGCTTGTGCGGCGACTTGAATGTCCAGCCACGTGCCGGTCTCGTACACCATGATTTGGGCCGAAGCATCCGCGGCCAGCACGCAAACCAGTGGAATCAACTTTATCAAGCGCATGACACGAAGTTTGCTGTCCTACCACGAGTAATGCACCGTGTAGGCGATGACCTTTTCCTCGTCCGGCTGGACCTGCACGCGGAACTCGATGGTTTGTGCGTCCGTTTTCAAGAACGCATTGGACTTCTGAGTGATTTCCCAATTGTTCCAACGGTAGAGATGTTCGACGACGCGGATTTCCACAGGCTCTTTTTTCCGGTTGCGGAGTTTGATTTCGAACGTCTCGTCCACCCACTTGTTGTTCGAATCCACCTTGAAATCGGTGCGGATGCGTTCGCCCACGAGGTCAAAGGCGTTGCCTGTGAAGACGCGGATGAGTTCATTGCGAGGCGTGTGGTCAATGGTGTCCTCGCCCGTGAATTCCAACTGGCCGTCATCGTTGCGGCGGTAGAAGCGCAACTTGCCCTTTGGCAGCGGCATTCCGAGTTTGTTGGTTTCCGCGTTCGTGATTTCGCGCATGACCCAGACTTTGGGATTGGATTGCGTGCCGTATTCGCGGTTGTTGCGAATGTTCTCGAAATTCCAGCCGCGATACTGCGGGCCAATTTTCACGCCGTCATAGACATAAACTGTCGGCGCGTTGACGCCGGCAGCGCGGACGAATTCGACCTGCTTCGTTTCCCGGTCCCGCAACGTTGCCGGACGGGCCAGTGTGTAAAGATGATATTCGTCGAAGGATTTCTCGGTGACAGCCTGACTTTCCTCGTAGAACATGCCTCCTCTCGCGGCGGCTCGCGGCATGTTGTAAGCGTCCGGCTGAAGCTTCTGCACGTCGCCAGCCATCAGTTTGATTTTTGCGTTGTCAAACGACCGTCCGCTCTGGTTGTCCATAGTCACCCAGCCGATCAAGTCCACCGTGTCGCCCTTCTCGGGGGCGACGAGGTTGTAATCGGCCTTCCACGTAAAGCCGCCTGTCACGTAGCTGACTTCCGCGTCCAGTTTGCCGGCCTGGTCCGTCTGGAGCAGCCAGTGCAAAGTGGGTTTCAGAACGGTATTGTCGCCAAGTCCGGGGAAAATAGGTAAGCCCGGCAGACCGAAACGAATCTTGCCGTCCACTTCAACGATGGGTGTTCCCGTGCCTGGATTGTAGGCCATCATGGACTGGCGCGCGGAGTATTGAGAGCCGTAACGCTGCATGGCCGCGTAATGAGGGACGTAACCGCTGCGGATGATTTTGCCCAGGATGATTTCCCTCACTTGCGCGCCGTCCTGGGTTCGGAATGTTTCAAATTCAATCGTCTTGCCTTCGTTCAACGACAACAGAAGTTCCTGGGAAAGCGGGTCATTGCGGTAATTCTGTTCCAGCACGCGCAACGAGCGTTTGCCGGACGGGTCGCGCAGGATGACCGAATCCGGCTCGACGTGCGCGGTGGCGTCCGCGTAACGAGCGTCGTTGTCGCCCTTTTTGAGGTCCAGCGACAGCGTGTCGCGAACGACCGCAAAGTTCTGGTTGTAGATGGTGAGCGCGGGATCGGCGGCGAACGCGGATGCCGCCGCGCAGCAGCAGAGCAGGGGAATGATGGCCTTCATGGTTTGTGTTGTGGTTCTGTCGAGTTAATACCCGAAGATTGGACGAAGTCGCGGAAAAAATGCTCCACAAAATCATTGTGGCTGCGTCTCGTAAGAGCGCGGCAAATCAAACGGAATCAGCCGCTCTCTCACGAGACGCAGCCACGACGTCATCATCGGGCCAGCGTCAGCCCAATGACACCCGACACCGCCAGCAGACTGCCAAGAATGGCGCGCTTGGTGACACGATCACCTTCCATGTAGTGCGCCATCGGGATGACCACCAGCGGCGTGGTGGCGACGATGGGCAGGACGATATTTGTCGGCGCGCTCATCAACGCCCATTGATAGCAGGTCACACCGAGCGTCGGCCCGGCGAGCGTGTTTGCCACAAGCCACGGCCAGGCTTTGGGCCAGTCATGCTTGCGCGTGTCGGTCGGTTTATGGGCGAGTTTCAGATACGCGAAGAAAATCGCTGAAACAAATATCCCGCCCAGCATGCGTTGATACGCGGCGTTGACGCCGTCGCCGATGCCTTCAAATACCTGCCCCGCGTCCGCCGCCACTTCGTAAGCCTTTCGGCTGAACACAGCGCCCAATCCCTGGCCGAGCGCTGCAATGGTTCCAAAGATGATTCCGGCGCGAAGTCCGTGAATGGGTTCCGCGTTTGCCTTGCCGGGCAACAAGGCAACGCCGACGCCCGCCAGAATCATCGTGCCCCAGCCTGTTTGCGCCAGCGTCGGTGTGTTGCCGAGCCAGAGCCATTCGATGATGGCCCCGAACGGCGCCGCGAGGCATTGCACCAGCACCATGGAACGTCGCGCGCCGATGCGTGGATAGGTTTGAAACAACGCTAGGTCGCCCATGCCGAAACCGATGCAACCGCTGAGGAACAACAATGGAAACGCCGCGCCGCCGATGCCGAATCCGAACACATGCGACCAAGCGCCCAACATGACGGCCCCGAGCGACAGTCGGATGAGATTGGCGATCGTGCCGCTGAGGTGATGGGCCAGTTGCCGTCCGCAAACGGCGGACAGCGAGAACAGGACCGTGGTGATGATCGCGGCCAGCATGGACTGGCGGGAGTATGGCTATTCGGGCTTCACAACGGCGAGCACGAATGCATCCGGTTGAAGATACTTTTGCGCCACGGCTTTGACTTGTTCGAGTGTCACGGATTGGTATTTCGCGTCCTCGGAGTCCGAATACTGGTAGCCAAGTCCGTAGAGTTCATCGAGCGCCGTCACCATCGCAAAGCCGCCAAGGTCCTGCCGGGCGATCTTCTTTTGGCCGATGATCTTTGCTTTCGAGCGGTCCAGTTCCTCCTGCGTGATGCCTTCGGCGCGGAGCAGTTCAATTTCCTTGAGGAATTCCGTCTCGACCTTCGCGGCGTTTTCGGGCGTGGTGCCGGCGTAGAACGCAAAGTAGCCCGGCACAAGTCCCATGAAATTCTGCGCGCCGACGTAATACGCCAGGCCCAGCTTGTCGCGAATGCGCATGAACAGGCGCGAGCCGAGGTCGCTGCACGATTCCTGCAACAGTTCCAGAGGATAGCGGTCGGAGTCTTTGATCGTCGTCCCGGCAAAGCCCATGACGAGCACCGCTTGTTTCTTGTCGCGGGTTTCGGTGATGTGTTTCGGCGAATTTACGACCGGCGGTTTGTCGCTGGCAGACAGTTTCGCCTCCGGGTTCGGTTTCCACGACGCAAACGCCTTTTCGACGGCGGCTTTGACGTCGGCGGCGTTCACGTCGCCGTAGATGGCGAGCACGCAATTGTTCGGAGCCACCAGTCTGGCGTGAAACGCTTTCAGATCGTCCACACTCAGCCTTGAAACCGATTCCTCCGTACCGAGCGAATCCAATCCGTAACCGATGTCGCCGAACAGCCCGGCGCGCATGGCCTTGCTGGCGCTCTTGAGCATTTCGTCTTTTTGCGATCGGATGCCGGCCAGTTGCACTTCCCGTTCGCGTTCAAGAGCAGTAGCGGGGAACGTGGGATTGAGAATCACATCGGCCATGAGATTCAGTCCGGTGGAAAAGTCCGAACTCAACACCTCGGCGTTCACGCCGAAACTGTTGTTGCCGCCGTAGGTGTCAATGCTGCCTCCGACGGATTCGATCTCACGCGCGATGTCCTCGGCGCTGCGTGTTTTTGTTCCCTTGAGCAGCATCTTGGTGAGCAACTGGCTGATGCCATTGTTCTGCGGAGATTCAGCGAGAACGCCGCCTTCCATCACGGCGCGGAATTCCACGAACGGCAGGCGGTGATCCGACTTCACGAGCAATCGCAGTCCGTTGGGCAGTGTGAATTTCTGGATCGCGTTTTCGACGGCTTTGGCGACAACGGCCTCCACTTTGGGTGTCGAACCGTTCGGCAACAGCGCGTAGAGCGTGCGGTTTTCAGTCGTGAGATATTGTCGCGCGACACGCTGAACGTCTTCCGGCTTGATGCGTTTCACTGCGGCCAGGTAACGCTCCGAGAAATTGAGGTCGTTCGCGGCGAGCCAGCTTGAACCGAGGTCCTGCGCCTGGCCGGACATCGTTTTGCGGGTCGCGAGCGTGGCGGCGATGAATTGTTTGACGGCCTTGTTCAGTTCGTTGGTGGTGGGTGGCGTCTGTTTGACTTTTTCGATCTCCGCGAGCATCGCGGCGCGTGCGGCTTCAAACTTGTCTCCGTCCACGACCGCGCTCATTCCGAACAGTCCGGGCGCTCCGGGATTGTAGGTCCACGCGTCCACGTGATGAACGACTCCCTGTTTCTCGCGGATTTCCTGATACAGTCGCGAGCTGCGACCGTTGCCCAGCAGCACGGCAAGCACGTCGAGCGTTGGCACGTCCTGATGACGCAAATCCGGAATGTGCCAGCCGAAATGGAAATAGCCGAGTTCGATTGGAGCTTCCTCGATGGTTTCGCGCGCGGCGGTTTGTCTGGGTTCGACCGGCAACACAAGCGGCGGCATGGGCTTGGTTTTGTTGCCTTCATAGGCTTTGCGGATCTGTTCA
>DAOLDN010000154.1:0-7866 GCA_035327385.1 Verrucomicrobiota bacterium
TTTCCTCATGTTCGCGCGCGCCCGAGGCGATCTGCCTCCATGCGGCGTTCATCGCCGCATCGGCGTCGTCATCGGCGGATTCGGAGCGGTCAACTGGGGGAAAATTGTGGAAATCGTCATTTCGTGGGGCACGTCGCCTCTGGCGGGTGGAGTCATTTCATTCACTCTGTTCAAGATCATCCAGAAGGTCATCATTGATAACAAACATCCGTTGCGCCAGACGTATCGTTTCATCCCGTTCATCGTGTTCTTCATGATCTTCGTTCTCGCCCTGGTGCTGGTGTGGAAGGGATTGAAAAACCTCGGACTGCACCTCGAACTGGGCGCGGCACTGCTGGTGGCGACGCTGACGGGCGCTGTGGCGGCGGCGCTCTCGTTGCTGTGGGTGCGACGGCTGAAGAACCGACACGAACTCGAACGAGTGGAATTGAACGTGGAACTCAAGGAGGACGCGGAGGACGGCATCCCGTTCGTCAGAAAAGAGGAACGCGAATCGGCCTCGCCGAAGGTGGAGTTGCGGCCCGCGCTCGTTCCCGCCTCAGCGCTGCCCACCAAACGATGGGAGTACCGACGCGAATTTGAGTTTGAACGATTGGAGGGCGTCTTTGCGACGCTGCTCGTGATCAGCGCCGCGTTTCTGGCGTTCGCTCACGGAGCCAACGACACCGCCAACGCCATCGGACCGCTGGCGGCCATCGTGGCCATCGTGCGCGAAGGCAGCGTCGCCGCCAAAGCCACCGTGCCCATCTGGCTGCTTGTAGTGGGCGGCATCGGCATCATCCTCGGCCTTGCCACCTGGGGCTACAAGGTCATTGAAACAGTCGGAAAAAAGATCACGGCGCTGACACCGTCGCGCGGTTTCGCCGCAAACCTCGGCGCGGCCACAACCATCGTTGTCGCCAGCCGGTTGGGATTTCCCATCTCAACCACGCACACTCTCGTGGGCGCCGTGCTGGGCATCGGTCTGGCGCGCGGCATCGAACATATCAACCTGCGGATGCTGCGCGACATCGTCATCTCATGGATCATCACTGTTCCGGTGGGAGCAATACTGGCGGCGATCTTCTATTACATTCTGCGCGCCGTCTTCGTCTCTTGAACTGATGCCACGTTCAACTGCGGGAACGCGAGAAGGCGGGAAAATTCAAACTTTGCGGACAACAATACGCGTCCCCTCAACGGCAACGACCTTCACGGCCTCGCCACGTTCGATGAGTCCGCTCTCGGCCACGACGTCCACTCGTTGACCGGCGATGTTGGCCGTTCCCGATGGACGCAGTTGTGTCAGAGCCATGCCTGCGCCGCCGAGCAGTTCGGGTTTTTCGACGCCCAGTTCGCCGACGGTTTGTTGCGACACGAATTTTTTTGCGATGCGGCTGTCGGGAAAGTATTTCAGCCAGCACCAGATGCCAGCCATCAGCGCGAAGATGACTCCGGTGAGAATCAATGTCCCGCCCTGAAAACCAAAATCGCGATATCCCAGCACCACGGCGGCGATCAGGCAGATGAAACCGATGCTGCCCGCGATCATGCCGGGCAGCAGCGTTTCCAGAAACAACAGAACTCCCCCGGCAATCAACAGGATGATGATCAGCGTCATGTTTTGCAGTTCCCCGGCCCGGCTTACGCCTCCAGTCCCTTCGGCTGCGCGAACACCACCGACGCGACGAACGCGTGACGGGCGTTCTTTGGATTGCGCCAATAGGCTGCCCGTTTCCGCGATGCCGATTTCCGTTTCAGCGCCGATTGTCCCGGAACGACCGGAACCGTTTGGGGTGTGACGGACGCGACCGCCGCGTGAATGGCGGCTTCGCTGGAGGCGACACCCGGAGGTTTCAATGGTCCCCATTCCAAGGGCGCGGTTTGCGGAACGCGGACGGGTTCAACCCTCACTTCACGCGCAGGCTCAAGCCACGCGCCCTCCGACTCTGCGTCGTCGTCATCAATCCATGCCTTCACCGGCGGCGGCTGGCTTTGTGCGGTGCGCGGAACGGGAGGCGGACCGGCGGGCCTTTTTTGATCTTCACCCAGCAGTTTGCGCAACGTTTCCTCCAGGTCGAAGTCGGGCTGTTCGCCGGCGTCTTTTCGCGATTGCTGCTCTTTCGCCTCCGCCTGTTTCTGTCGCCGGTTGGAAAGCCAGTTGGCAATGGCGCCGATCAACAAAATGATCGCCACCATCCACGGGCTGTCCAACAACGCAATGAAACAAATGCCGTTCATGCAGCTTGTGAAGGATTATTTCTTCGCGGCCTGAGCGCCGGATGACGATGTGTCCGGGCCTTCGCCGCCGATGTTTTCGCGCATCGCCGTATCCGCCTGCACGTTCTTGATGCGGTAATAATCCATGATGCCCAGGTGGCCCTTTTGGAACGCGGATGCGATGGCGATGGGGATCTGCGCCTCGGCTTCGACGACGCGGGCGCGCATTTCCGAGACGCGCGCGATCATTTCCTGTTCCGTGGCGACGGCTGCGGCGCGACGAACTTCAGCCTGCGCCTGCGCAATCAACTTGTTCGCCTCGGCCTGTTCGGCCTGCAATTTCGCACCGACGTTTTCGCCCACGTCCACGTCCGCGATGTCAATGGAGAGGATTTCAAACGCCGTGTTGCTGTCCAGCGCCTTGTCGAGAACGGTCTTGGAAATGCGGTCGGGATTTTCCAACACCGCCTTGTAGGTTTCCGCCGAGCCGATGGTGGAGACGATGCCTTCGCCCACGCGCGCGATGATGGTTTCCTCCGTCGCGCCGCCGACGAAACGATCGAGGTTGGTTCGCACCGTCACGCGGGCTTTTGCGCGGATGACAATGCCGTCCTTGGCCACGGCATCAATTGTGTTCTTGCCCTGTGAAGGCGCGGGGCAGTCAATGACCTTGGGATTGACGGAGGTTTTCACGGCCTCAATCACGGTTTTCTGCGTGCCCTTGGTGGCGAGGTCAATGGCGCAGGCGCGGTCGAACGGCAGGTTGATGGCGGCTTTTTTTGCGGCGATGAGCGCCAGCACGACCATGGTGACGTTGCCGCCGGCGAGATAATGCGTGGAGAGATCGTCAATCGTCAGCGGCAGTCCGGATTTGACGGCAGTGATGCGCGCGTCCACGACCATCCCGACCGGCACGCTGCGCAGTCGCAGGGCGATGAGGTCGGTGAAGGTGACTTTCGCGCCGGAGAACAGAGCGCGGATGTAGATCATCCCAAAGTTCAACAGGAGGATTCCCACCACCAGCACCACCAGCGCGCCGATGCCGTAGAGCACGAGGTTGAGTTGGGCGGGCAACGCGGCGAATTGCACAAGGGTCGTATTCATGCCGGGATAATGACACCAATGCGGAAATTGAGACAAGCATTTCTCACGCGTTTCTCCGTTGTGACCGCATCCTGATGGAGCTAAAGTCTGACATGAACATCTTTCGGGCTTTGATGCTGTTCCTGGGGCTGACGATACTCGGCACATCGGTGTCGCCGGCGCAGACCAATGCGCCTGCCGCCGACGGGGCCAAAAAGGTTTATATCCTTCCCGTCCGCGAAGACATCATGCCGCCGCTGGTCTATGTGGTCCGGCGCGGAGTCAAGGAGGCCATGGAAGCCAACGCCGATGCGCTCGTCCTCGACATGAACACCGACGGCGGCCGCGTGGACGTCACCGAGGAAATCATCGGCATCATCAGCAAGTTCAAGGGCGAAACCTTCACCTACGTCAATGACCGCGCGTTCTCCGCGGGGGCGTTCATTTCCGTGGCCACACAAAAAATTTACATGGCGCCGCAGAGCGTCATCGGTGCTGCCGCCCCCATCATGATGTCTCCCACAGGTGGCGGCACTGAAAAGATGCCCGACACGTTCGAGGTCAAAATGACCTCCGCCATCCGCGCCTTGGTGCGCACCCAGGCCGAGAAGAACGACCACAATATCGAGGTTGTGGAAGCCATGATTGACAAGACCAAGGAACTCGTCATTGACGGCGAGGTGCTGAACAAGGAAGGCAACATCCTCACTCTCACCGACCGCCAGGCCGCAAAGGAATACGGCGACCCGCCCAGACCGTTGCTGTCCTCCGGCACGGTCGAATCCCTTGACGCGCTGCTGGAACTGATCGGTTACGCTGACGCCACACGTGTGGAAATCCAGCCCACCGGTGCCGAAAAACTCGGTACCTGGATCAACAAGATCAGTCCCCTGCTCCTCATCATCGGAATCATCGGCCTCTACATCGAGTTCAAGACTCCGGGCTTTGGACTGCCCGGCATCGTCGGCATCGTCGCGTTTGCGATTTACTTCCTCGGCGGTTACGTCGCGGGCTTTTCAGGCTCGGTCTGGGCGCTGGTGTTCGCGCTCGGATTGGTATTGGTGGCGCTGGAACTGTTCGTGTTCCCCGGAACGTTGATCGCCGGGTTCGCGGGAGTCGTGCTGATGCTCGTGGCGCTGGTGATGGGCATGGTGGACATGTATCCCGGCACGCCCGGCGCGCCGACGATGCCCACGCTGCCGGATTTGCAGTCGCCCTTGCAGGACCTGGCCATCGCCGTCGGGGCATCGGTCGTGATCGCACTGGTCATCGCCCGTTTCCTGCCCAAGACCAGACTGTTTCACAACCTCGTCTCGGAAACCGCCAGCGGAGTCAGTTCGGTGGCCATGATGGAAACGGCATTGTCCTCGCGCCTCGGCCAGAGCGGAACAGCGGTGTCAACCCTCACGCCCGGCGGCAAGGCCATGTTCGACGACCAACTGCTCGACGTCATCACGCGGGGCGAACGAGTTGAAAAAGGCCGCCCTGTTCGCGTCATCGGCCACACCGGCCCGAATCTGGTTGTGGAAGAAGTGACGTGAAGCTCCAAATTCCAAGCTCCAAGCTCCAGAGAAACATCAATCACCAAAATCCATAGGAAACCGCGCTGTTCAGTGATTGAATCCCGGAGCTTCTTTGGAACTTGGAGCTTGGAACTTTTTCTCCGCTATTTCCGTCCGAACAATTTCCAGACAGAAAGCAGGGTTGAACCCACACCGCTGACGCGGCCCGCCAGTTTGAGCAACGCACCGGGATGGCGCAGCGCCTTGACGGCGAGCAATCCCGCGCCCGCAGCCAGCCCCGCGCTCAACAACGGATGCTCTCGCACGCCGCGCGTGGCTTCCTGCTTCCAGAATTTCCCGGAGCGAAACCGCCGCCATTCCAGTTCCAGAATCAGGCGGTTCGCCTCGCTGTGGGCCACCAGCAGTTCCTTCTGCTGTCGCAGCCGTTCTAGTTCCGCTTTGCCAAACATTCCCTGTCCTTTTTGAATTGTTCGAGTGTGGCGGAAAAAGGCCGGCGATTGCGAAGACGCCGGCGGAGCGCCAGGAAAGTCACCAACGCCCCGCCCGCGTACAATCCGGTGAGCAGCAGCACGACCAAAATGCGTTGCTCCCAAAAAATCACCAGCACCGACATCGTCACCAGCAACAAGGCCATGCCCGCGCAAACCACACACGCGGCAACCAGCATCAACACGTTGGCCACATGGATGCGTTCCTCCCTCAGCTCGACCAGAAACAACTCCAGCCGGCTGTGGACGAGATTGGTCACCGACCTCGCGACACGCCTCACACTGGCGAGCAATCCACCCGCCTCATGCCCGGTTTCTTCCATGGGTCAACCTTGGATTCAACGCCTGCCCACCAACACTCCGATGAGCAGCCCCAATCCGAACGCCACCCCGATGGACTCGTAGGGATGTTCGCGGATCGTCTTATCAGCCACCTTCGCCCCGGCGATCGCCTTTTCCTCAAGGCGATGACACGTGGCTTTTGCGGACTCCACTGCGGTGGAAAGCTTCGCGCGTAATTCGCTCACTTTCTCACCCGCATGACCCGCAGTCGCCTTCACCAAATCCTCGGCGTCGCGGGAAAGTGTTTTGAGATCGGATACGACTTTCTGCATGTTTGCTTCCTCTGTCATGGCAGTCCCTTTCGTATTGAATGGTTAGAATGTGTGCGGTCGCACCACCAGCGCGACTCCTTCGCACGACCAAAGTTAGCTCAACTCAAGCAGATGCGATAGCGGTAATTTTGCCGACCTCACATCCAGAATGCACCCGACACACCCGACACCCCGGCTTGACGCCCGCAGAACGCAGGACTAGTCTCGACAGCGAATGGGGAGCCAACCGGCCAGTCTGCCCGGCAGATTGACGAAGGCTGAGAGTTCGACGTGGAACGTCGGAGACCCGAAAAACTGATCCAGGTAATGCTGGCGTAGTATAGCCGTATTCCGCCTTACCTTCCCTGAATCCCGAGAGTCCCTCTCAACTCTCAACCAAGCATTATCAACTGAATTATGATAGCAGACCCGAAGAAATCGTTTGAGCCTCATTCCTCTGAACAATTGCCAGCCAGTAGGAAAATCTACGTCGAGGGCACGATTCACCCCGATGTTCGCGTGCCGATGCGCGAAATCGAGGTCTCGCCCACCAAGTCCTACACCGGCGCGATCACGCCGAATGATCCCGTGCGCGTCTATGATTGCTCTGGGCCGTGGGGCGATCCCGCGTTCACCGGCACGCCGGAGCAAGGCCTGCCCGCGCTGCGCCGCGACTGGATTCTCAAGCGCGGCGACGTCGAGGAGATTAATGGTCGCGAAGTGAAGCCGCAGGACAACGGTTATCTCTCCGGCAAACACGCCGAATACGCCAGCAAGGCCGAAAAGAATCGCCTCATTGAATTTCCCGGACTCACCAGTCAGCGCCGCCGCCCACTCCGCGCCAAGGCCGGTAAAGTCGTCACCCAACTCGCCTACGCCCGCGCCGGCATCATCACGCCGGAAATGGAATTTATTGCCATCCGCGAGAACATGCGGGGAGCACACGAACTGGGTCGGGGAGCACACGCGCCTCGCGTGTCCGGCGATGCGCCCCGCATCGCCGATCTTTCGCGTGACAATGTCCGCAACGACCTCAATAAACAGCACGCCGGCTCTTCGCAATTGTCGGGGAGCGCACGCGCCTCGCGTGCTGGTGAAGACGCCTCGTTTTCACCGTTCACCCCATCCATCTTCCGCCGCTTCCCCCAGCGCATCCCCGGCCAGATCACACCCGAGTTCGTCCGCAGCGAAGTCGCCGCCGGCCGCGCCATCATCCCGAACAACATCAACCACCCCGAGTCCGAGCCGATGATCATCGGGCGCAACTTCCTCGTGAAGATCAACGCCAACATCGGCAACAGCGCCGTCGCGTCGAGCATTGAGGAAGAAGTCGAGAAGATGCGCTGGGCCACCAAGTGGGGCGCGGACACCGTCATGGACCTTTCCACCGGCAAGAACATCCACGCCACGCGCGAATGGATTCTCCGCAACTCGCCCGTGCCCATCGGCACAGTGCCGATTTATCAGGCGCTCGAAAAAGTCGGCGGCAAAGCCGAGGACCTCACGTGGGAAATCTTCCGCGACACCCTCATCGAACAGGCCGAGCAAGGCGTGGATTACTTCACCATTCACGCCGGCGTGTTGCTGCGCTTCGTGCCGCTCACGGCGAACCGCATGACCGGCATCGTCTCGCGCGGCGGCAGCATCATGGCCAAATGGTGTCTCGCGCATCACCAGGAAAATTTCCTCTACACCCATTGGGACGACATCTGCGACATCATGGCCGCCTACGACGTCGCATTCAGCATCGGCGACGGCCTGCGTCCCGGCTCGATCGCCGACGCCAACGACCAGGCGCAATTCGGCGAACTCGAAGTGCAGGGCGAACTCACCAAACGCGCGTGGGCCAAAGGCGTGCAAGTCATGAACGAAGGCCCGGGCCACGTGCCCATGCACATGATCGAGGAAAACATGGCGAAGCAACTGGAGCGGTGCGGCGAAGCGCCGTTCTACACGCTCGGGCCGCTCACCACCGACATC
>DAOLDN010000155.1:0-7816 GCA_035327385.1 Verrucomicrobiota bacterium
TCTCACCGACCCCAAACGCCGGCAGCGATACGCCATCCTGGTCACGAAGGAAACGCATTGTTTTAACGCCATCATGGCGGCGCAACGTGCGGGGCAGTTGAACGCGGACCCGGTGGTGGTGCTCGCCAACCATCCCGACCTCGGAGCACTGGCCCGCAAACACCGGCTGCCGTTTGTGAATGTGCCGTGGCTCGAACGCTCGCGCGCCGAGCTTCAAACGTTGCGGTTGCTGGAGGAATACGAGGTGGACTTTGTCGTTCTCGCGCGGTTCATGAAAATTCTCTCGCCCAGCTTCGTGTGGCGATACAAAAACAAGATCATCAACATCCATCCCTCGTTGCTGCCGAGTTTTCCGGGGCCGCAGGCGTATCGTCAGGCTTACGAACAGGGAGTGAAAATCATCGGTGTCTCCGCGCATTTTGTGACAATGAACCTGGACGAAGGTCCGATCATCGCGCAGGACTGCTTCCGCGTCCGCCCGAACATGAACCTCAAACAAATTGTCGCCGCCGGGCAGAAGATCGAAGCCAAAACGCTGGTCAAGGCCGTCAAACTTTACCTGACCAAACGTCTGGATGTGCATTGGGGAACGGTGAAGGAGGTTTGATGCTGCTCGACTCCGTGCCGCGCCGTGTTATTGTGCCCGCGTGAACAGTCTCCTCATCGGCCTGTTGAGCGCCATGGTGGCCACGAATCAACCCGTCGCCATCAGCAATCTCATCCACCAGCAGACCGGCTTCGAACTCGACGTGCCGGACATGAACAATCCCGTCGAACGCGAACTGCAACGCATCATGGTCATGGACGACGAGGCGCAACAGGAGGTGGACAAATGGATTATTGAGAATCGGAGGTTTGCCGCCGAGGGTGCCGGCGTCGAACCGCAAGTCTTGAATCAACGCATCCGCACACGGTTCGAACCGGTCCGCAAGGCGTATCAGGAGTTCATTAAAAAGTATCCCGACAACGCGCGTGGACGGATTGCGTATGCCAGTTTTCTGAACGATCTCGGCGAGGAGGGCGCGGTGTTCGAGCAGTTGGAAAAGGCGAAGGAACTCTCCCCCAACAACGCCGCCGTCTGGAACAATCTGGCCAACATCCACGGCCACACTGGCGAACCGAAGATGGCGTTCGAGTATTACGAGAAGGCCATCAACATCAACAGCAACGAGCCGATCTACTATCACAATTTCGGCACGACGGTTTTTCTGTTCCGGGTGGACGCCAGGGAGTATTACAACATTGACGAACAGCAGGTGTTCGACAAGGCGTTGAACCTTTACAGCAACGCGATGAGGCTTTCACCGGAGGATTTCGCGCTCGCCAGCGACGTGGCCCAGACCTATTACGGCATCAAACCGCTGCGCACAAACGACGCGCTCATGGCTTGGACAAACGCCATGAACCTCGCCGGCAACGACGTCGAACGCGAAGGCGTCCACATCCATTTCGCGCGCATCAAAATGCTCGCCGGCCAGTATGACGAGGCAAAATCCCACCTCGACCGCGTTCACAACAGGAATTACGCCGACTTGAAAGTTCGCGTCGGCAAGGCGATACAGAACCGCATCGAGGAAGCAGGCAACACCAACGCCCCGGCCTCCACCAACAGCAACGACATCCTCCAGATTCCATGATCAAGACAGGCATCCTCAACCCGCGCGTGCTGTCACTGCTGGCGCGCGTGCGCCACACCAACACAATCGTCATCGCCGACCGCGGATTTCCCTTCTGGCCGGACATCGAGACCGTGGACATCTCGCTGGTGGACGACGTGCCCACGGTGTTGCAGGTGCTGGCCGCCGTCCGCGCCAACTGCGTCATCGGCAAGGCATGGATGGCGAAGGAATTTCTGAAAGCCAACAGCAAACGCACGCAGGCCCAGTTCATTGGAGCGCTGAAAGGCGCGTCGGTGAAATTCGAGCCGCACGTTGACTTCAAGAAGCGCGTGCCCAACGCCATCGGCCTCATCCGCACCGGCGACACCACGCAATACGGGAACATAATTTTGGAATCGGCGTAGGACAGGCGTCGCGCCTGCCTCAAACTTCAGAAGCATTCCCAATGGAGACAGGCCCGACGCCTGTCCTACTTGAGGAACTCCACCTTCGCGCTCAGTTCCGGCGTGAGGAATTTGTCCGGGTTCACAATCTGCACCTTGATTTGGAGCGTGCCTTTGGCGCGATTGGCTTCCGGCGCGATTTCCGCCACGTAACCGTCGTAGGTCTTGTCCAGATACGCCTCCGGGCTGACACGACATTTCTGGCCCAGCGAAACCTTCGACAGGTCGGCCTCGTTCATGTCAATTTCCACCTGCAAATCCTTGGGGTCGGCCACGGCGATCAACGCCGTGCTCGGTCCTCGCGTGCCGCCAAAACTTTGTGGCACGACCAGTTCGTTCGGGTCCACCAGCTTTTCCAGCACGACACCATTGATCGGCGAACGGATCGTGCACCACTCCACATACGCCCGCGCCAGAGCACGCACGCCCTCGGCTTCCACCAGCGATGAACGGGCCGCCTCCAGCGTGAGGCGCGCGTCATCCTGCGCCTGTTTGGATTCAATGTCCGTGTTGGCCAGTTTTGAAACCCGGTCGTGGGCGATTTCAGCCTTGGATACATTCGCCTTCGCCACGGCCACTGCGCCGTCGGCCTGCTGCAGTCGCGCCTTGTATTCCGTGTCATCCAATAGAACGACAACCTGGCCATTGGTGACGGTGTCGCCTTTTTTGACGCCGATCCAATGAACGACACCCATGAAACGCGGGCTGAGTTCGATGCGTTCGCGATTGATGATGTATCCGCTGACGGTCAATACCACGTCGCCGGATGATGTGGAATCCGCCGTCGCCGTCGGCGAGCCGGCCGATGCCGTGGAAACCACACCCGACGAACTGGAGGCAGTGGAGGCGGTTTTGGACGAGCCGGGCATTTGCCGGACGTTGTCGCTTTCCTTGGGTCGCGCAAAAAACAGCGCGGCCACCGTGACGACGATCACGACCGTGAAGATGACCCATAACATCCCCCTGGGTCGCGACTTTTGTCCGCGATCAATCTGAAGCGCTTTGAGTTTTTCGGCATCCATACGATGGCGGCGACAAGGTAGCAGACAATCCCGCCCGCGCCAGTATTGCCTTGCCCCGATTTTGAGGGCATTGGCGAAAGCCAAAATCCCTTTCGCTCTGACTTCCAGCATGTTTGAGCCGACTCACGTCGGCTGCTACAAGGTTTGAAGAAACTCGTGGGCCGCAAAGTCCGCCGCACCATCCACGAACTCGGCGGCACGATGCCGGAGAATCTGCCCGTCGCCGAGAGAAGAAACGGTTGAAAGCCAGCCAATAATGAGCGGAAACTGAAACCCGTCCTGCCCACGCGCGAAATCTACGTCAAAGGCCCGGGCCTGATCTTCAAAGGCAACCCAAAGAATTATCTGACGGAAATTCAACTGCCGTTTTGATTTAACCGCAGAGACGCAGAGGCGCGGAGGTGCGAGTCGCACGGGCAACCAAGATCGTTTTAAGCGTCTTATAGAGGTCCTCCAACTCCAGCGCTCCGGACAATTCGTACTGTAGCCGCGTGACTTTTTGGACTTCAAACTGATTCTTTTCATCAGAAGTTTCCGCGATGAAGGCCGCGTTTTTGGTGGTATTGATTCCGATGATCATAATTGCATTTTGTCAGTGCGCCTCCACAAGGTAAAGCACAGCAAAGTTGGTTTGAAGACCCTCATCCGTCACTTCGTGCCACCTTCTCCCATCGGATGGGAGAAGGGAAATTTTTGTGGGACGTTTACCCAGGGTAGTCGTTCCTCGTCAGTCAGGCTCGGATCTCCAACCCTGGGCTAAAATCTTTTGCCCCGATGGGGCAAGTTGCAGTTCTTCTCCTGCGTGATAGAATGCCAACGTAAAAGCGGCCCGTGCCGTGGTAGTTCTTTGAAAATCTAAGTCTCGCATCGGAGTGGAAGGCGCAGACATCAAAACACAAATCCAAATACCAAATCAAAACAAACAAAACTACCACCACAAAACTTCAAAAATAAGACACTTTCAAAAATCTAAAAACACTCATCAAAACTCAAACAAGCTCACAACCAAATCTCCAAAACAAATTTCAAAAAAACTTCTACAAACAAAACTAAAACTTTCAAAACGAACTCATATCAAATGCTTAAATCAAAAATCCATCGCGCTCTTCTTGGCGAGACTGGTCATCTGAACCGGTCAAAGGGTCGTCTCCAACGAAAAGGAGACCCAGATGGACACATTCATCGTTGTGGTGTTTGCTGCCAGTGTGTTGCTTGAAAGACTTGAACGGCTTGTAAAGGCTCTCAAATCTGGCAAGCAGCCGTGCAAACGCCGGAAGTAAGATTCAAACCGGCAGTCGAAGAAAGAATTCGGCTGCCGGTTTTGCTTTGTTCGTGATCAACTCTGCGTCTCCGCAGTTAAGAATAATTCTCCATCCCCACACACGAGCAGACCGGGTTGCGGTCGCCAAACACGTTGTCCACGCGTGCGACGGGCGGCCAGAATTTGTAGTCGTGCAGGCTCTTGGCCGGAAACGCCGCGGCTTCGCGGCTGTAAGGACGATTCCACGCGTCGCTGGCGATCTGGTCGGCGGTGTGCGGCGCGTTCTTGAGAAGATTGTTCTTCGCGTCGGCTGAACCGTTTTCCACGGCGGTCATTTCGGCGTGGATGGAGATCATGGCGTCGCAGAAGCGGTCGAGTTCGTATTGGGATTCGCTTTCGGTGGGTTCGACCATGAGTGTGCCGGCGACGGGCCATGAGAGCGTCGGCGCGTGAAAGCCGTAATCCATCAGGCGCTTGGCGACGTCCTCGGCGGTCGTGCCTTTGAACGCGCGCAAATCCAGGATGCATTCGTGCGCGACGAGGTTGTGGTTCTTGTAGAGCGTGGGGAAATGTTTTTCGAGCCGCTTGGAGATGTAATTCGCGTTGAGGATGGCGAACTTCGTCGCTTCGGTGAGTCCGTCCGCGCCCATCATGGCGATATACATCCACGAGATGGTGAGGATGCTCGCGCTGCCCCACGGCGCGGCGGAAACCGCGCCAATCGGACTTTCGCCGCCGAGATTCACGACGTTGTGGCCGGGTAGGAATTCCACGAGATGTTCCGCCACGCCGATCGGCCCGACGCCCGGGCCGCCGCCGCCGTGCGGGATGCAAAACGTCTTGTGCAGATTCAGATGGCAGACGTCCGCGCCGATGAAGCCGGGCGAGGTGAGGCCGACCTGGGCGTTCATGTTCGCGCCGTCCATGTAAACCTGGCCGCCGTGCGCGTGGATGATGTCGCAGATTTCGCGGATGGTTTCCTCGAACACGCCGTGCGTGCTCGGATAGGTGACCATGAGGCACGCCAGCGTGTCTTTGTGGGCGTGGGCTTTGTCCGACAGGTCCGACAGGTCAATGTTTCCAGCCTGGTCACAGGCCACGGCCACCACGCGCATGCCGGCCATCACGGCGCTGGCGGGGTTCGTGCCGTGCGCGGAGGTAGGAATCAAACACACGTTGCGATGCGCTTCGCCGCGCGATTCATGATAGGCGCGGATGACGAGCAACCCGGCGTATTCGCCCTGCGAACCGGCGTTGGGCTGGAGCGAAATGCCGGTGAACCCGGTGATTTCCGCGAGCCAGGTTTCGAGTTGCTCAAACATTTTCTGGTAACCGCGCGTCTGTTTGATGGGCGCGAACGGATGGATCTTCACGAACTCGGGCCACGACACGGGGAACATCTCGGCGGCGGCGTTGAGCTTCATGGTGCATGAGCCCAGCGGAATCATCGAAGCGGTGAGGGAGAGGTCGCGCGATTCGAGCCGCTTGATGTAGCGGAGCATCTCGGTCTCGGAGTGGTAGCGGTTGAAGACGGGGTGCTGGAGGAATTTGTTTGTGCGGGCAGGTGGGGCAGACATTCGTGTCTGCCGGTTCTCCGGGCTTTCCAGCCCGGAGTTTCCGGGACTGGCGACTGGAAAGTCGCCAGAACCGGCAGGCTCGAAAGCCTGCCCTACATCCGCAACGGTGAACTCAGGTGCTTTGTCACCGTTGAAGATTTGCAATAGTTCGGCGACATCTGCTGCGCTGGTGGCTTCATCGAGCGAGAGGCCGATGGTCTTGTCGTCAATGGCGCGGAGATTGATGCGATGCGCTTCGGCGGTTTTCAGAATGTCGGCGGATTTCTTGTCGCCGAGATTGATTTTCAACGTATCGAAGCGCGGCGTGGTCGCGATTTGAAAGCCGAGCCGCTCCAAGCCGGTGGCCAAAACTTCTGTCAACGTATGAACGCGCTTCGCAATCTTCTTCAATCCCTCCGGCCCGTGATAGCAGGCGTAGAGCGAGGCCATGTTGGCGAGGAGCGCCTGGGCTGTGCAGATGTTGCTGGTGGCTTTTTCGCGACGGATGTGTTGCTCGCGCGTGCCGAGCGCGAGGCGCAGGGCGGGCTTGCTGCGGGCATCCTTGGACACGCCGACAATGCGGCCGGGCATCTGGCGTCTGAATTCGTCGCGCGTGGCGAAGAACGCGGCGTGCGGTCCGCCGTAACCCAGCGGCACACCGAAGCGTTGCGCGCTGCCGACGGCGATGTCCGCGCCGAATTCGCCCGGCGGCTTGATGAGCGTGAGCGCGAGCAAGTCGGTCGCAACCGTGACCATCGCGCCAGCGGCATGAGCTTTGTCCACGAACGGAGCGTAATCGTGGATTGCGCCGAACGTGTCAGGATATTGTACAAGTGCGCCGAAGACTTTGTCGGAGAATTCGAATTTGTCTGCGTTGCCGACGACCGCTTCGATGCCGAGCGCTTTGGCACGAGCGACGACCACCTCAATGGTTTGGGGATGACAGGTTTCCGAGATGAAGAAGACATTGCGTCCATCTTTCAACCGCGAAGACATCGTCATGGCCTCGGCGGCGGCGGTGGCTTCGTCCAGCATGGAGGCGTTGGCGATATCGAGTGCGGACAGTTCGGCGGCCATCGTCTGGAAATTCAGCAGCGCTTCGAGGCGGCCTTGGGAAATCTCAGCTTGGTACGGCGTGTATTGCGTGTACCAGCCGGGATTCTCGAGCACGTTCCGTTGGATGACCGGCGGCGTGATCGTGTCGTAGTAACCCATCCCGATGAACGAACGGAACACCTGGTTCTGCGACGCGATGGATTTGAGTTCGCGCAGCGCATCGAACTCGGATTTGGGTTCGGGCAATTCGAGCGGCCTGGCCAATCGGATAGCTTTCGGCACAGCGGCATCGGCGAGTGCGTTCACGGAATCGAAGCCGACGATCTTGAGCATTTCGGCGGTTTCAGCGGCGTTCGGGCCGATGTGGCGTCGGACAAATTGATCGGGATGGGCGAGCGACGGGGTCGCTTCTGAGTTCGACATGCCGTGGAAGTTAGTTTTGGCGGGCGTCAAAGCCAAGTTGGATTTGGGCGGTGGATGCAAATCGAGTGATTTCGCAATTATTCGTGGCGGACGGCATGGAGCGCGATAGACTTGTGGCATGGCAAATCAACGTCAACGGGCGGTGGTGTGGGCGGTTGTGGCCCTGGCGGGCATCTGGCTCGTGGCGCTTTGTGGCTGGTGGATCACGGATCATCTCAAGGTCACCGGCGAAAAGGTTGGGGCGTATCTGGAGTCGGTTGACCTGAGCAAGCTTTCAGGCGACGAACGCGCGCGCGCCCTTCGGCGACTGGCGGACATGCTCAACAAGCTGACGCTGGAGGAACGGCGGCAACTTCGACTCGGTCGTGGCATGGACGAATGGGTCAGGCAGATGACCGACGGGGAAAAGCAGGCTTTCATTGAGGCGACAATGGCC
>DAOLDN010000156.1:0-7802 GCA_035327385.1 Verrucomicrobiota bacterium
CCAGGCTGAACAGTGCCACGGACACCGCGGAACTCGGCAGGCCGCTCTTGCGGATGACCTCGTCAATGGTGCGTTCCTCGTTGTCGAGCGCGTCATAGACTTTTTGTTCATTGTCTGACAACCCGAGCGCTGGCAGCACGCCTGTTTCTCCGGGCGATGGAGGACGGTTGCTGGATGGAAAGAGATATTCAAACTCGCTGAGAATGTCCTCGGCGCTTTCACAGAGTTTCGCGCCTTTCTTGATCAGGTCGTGACAGCCTTTGCTGCGCGGCGAATCGATGCGTCCGGGCACGGCAAACACCTGCCGTCCGTATTCCGTGGCGAAGTTCGCCGTGATCAGCGCGCCACTGTGCAAATCCGCCTCGACAACTACCGTGCCCAAAGTCATGCCGGCGACGATTCGGTTGCGGATGGCAAAGGATTGTTTGTCGCCGTTGCGGTTGAATGGAAATTGCGTGATGACCGCGCCGTTCTCCGCGATGCGATCAAACAAATCCTTGTTCTCGGGAGGGAAAACGATGGCGAGTCCGGTGCCGAGAACGCAAACCGTGCGGCCTTTCGCCGCAAGCGCGCCCTGATGCGCCGCCGTATCGATGCCGCGCGCACCGCCACTGACGACCGTGACGCCGACGTAGGCCAGTTGATAGGCGAGTTTGCGCGCCGTCTCGATGCCGTAGTGCGTTGTCTGTCGTGATCCAACCATCGCAACGGCGTTTTTGTCCTTCGCGTTCAGTTCGCCTTTCACGTAGAGCACGATCGGCGGATCATAAATCTCGCGAAGCGACGCGGGATATTCTTCATCGGATTGGATCACCACGCGACAACCCGAGTCAGCGATGCGCTTCAGTTCACCGGCCAGGTCGATGGATTTTTCCCAACCGGCAATGGTCTGAGCAGTGTCATCGCCGATGCCGCGAACGTGCATCAGTTGGGATTTCGAGGCAGTGAGAATCGAAGGAGCTTCGCCGAAATGCTCCAATAGTTGCCGCACGCGCACAGGCCCGACGCCTTCGATGAGATTCAAGGCAACAAGTGCTTCGCGGGAATCCATGCGAGGGAAATAGCGGGTTTGCCGCTGGAGTTCAAGCTTCCGCTTGACTGCACGCCGTGTTCAATGGGAACAAGCTGAAGCTTGAACTCCAACGTCAAATCAGCGAAATCTGCGCACGCCCCGTTTCGATGCCTTCGCTGAGGCCCATCATCCGGCCGTTGCGACGTTCGATGACGTGCTTGTCCACTGAGGGATCGTAGGGCACGGGATATTTACCGTCATAACATGCCATGCAGAAATTTTCCCGGCTCAATCCGGTGGCCTTGACCATGCCTTCCTGCGAGAGATAGTGCAGCGAGTCGGCGTTGAGATACTTGCGGATCTCTTCCAGTGAATGATTCGCCGCCATCAATTTGTTGCGGTCTGGGAAATCGATTCCATACACGCACGGATGCATGTGCGGCGGGCAACTGACCATGACGTGAACTTCAGTGGCGCCGGCCTCCTTGAGATTGTTGACGCGCGCCTTGCAGGTGGTGCCGCGCACGATGGAATCGTCCACCACCACCACGCGTTTGCCTTTCACAAGATCGCCGATGAGGTTCAACTTCACGCGCACGTTGAAATCGCGGATGAGTTGCGACGGTTGCAGGAAGCTGCGACCGATGTAGTGATTGCGCACGAACGCCATCTCGTAGGGAATGCCGGATTCCAGCGAATAACCCAGCGCCGCTGAATTGCCGCTGTCCGGCACGGGAATAATCAGATCGGCATCCACGCGATGTTCGCGCGCGAGCTGGCGACCCATCTCCACACGCACTCGATAAACATTCCGCCCGGCAATTGTGCTGTCCGGTCGCGCGAAGTAAACGTATTCAAACACACAAAACGCGTGTTTCTTGTGGTTCGGGAACGGCTTGAGACTGACGAGGCCTTCCTTGTTGATGATGACAATCTCGCCCGGCTCGACGTCGCGGACAAACTTGGCGTGGATCAAATCCAGCGCGCACGTCTCGCTGGAAAGCACCCAGCCGTCGCCAAGCCTGCCAATGCACAACGGGCGGAAGCCGTGCGGGTCGCGGACGCCGATCAATTCGTGCTCGGTCATGATGACGAGCGAATACGCGCCCTCGATGCGGCGGACGGCGTTGATCAGATGATTTGTTCCGTTGCCGACACTCGGTTGTGCCAGCAGATGGACAATGATTTCGCTGTCAACGGTGGTCTGGAAGATGGACCCGCGCGCTTCCAGTTCTTCGCGAAGTTGGGCGGCGTTGGTGAGATTGCCGTTGTGCGCCACGGCGATCTGCCCGCGCGCGCAATCGGCGGTCAACGGCTGTGCATTGCGCAAGTTTGACGAGCCGGTGGTCGAGTAGCGCGTGTGACCGACGGCCATGTGGCCCACGAGATCGTGAAGGATGTCCCCGTTGAACACCTGTGACACGAGGCCCATGCCGACGTGCTTGCGGAACTGGCGTCCGTCGCTCGTCACAAGGCCGGCGCTTTCCTGTCCGCGATGTTGTAGTGCGAACAGGCCGTAGTAAGTCAGTTCCGCCGCATTCGGGTGTCCGAAAACACCGAACACGCCGCAATAATGTTTGGGATAGTCTTGCATCGCCCGCGCAATGCTATTCCACCAGTCACACAGCGTGTGCGCAAGCTTCAACTCTCCGCTGCGATGGCACGTCACCGCCGCGGAAGGATTTGTGTCAATCGGAAACCGCAGCCAGAGACTTCTCTGTGGCCCTCAAAGCGTTCTGGCCTTTGCGGGAAAAATCTATGGATTCGCCCAGAATTCGCGCCGATTCCTGGGGCGCGTGGAAGCCTGTGGAATTCTCTGCCTCGACAAAGTCCAGATAGAACTGGGCCTTGCGCTGATAATCCTGCGCTTTGGCCAGTTGCTCCGGAGAAACGTTGCCGGCGGCTTTCGCGGCGGTGATGTCCTTGATCAAATCCATGAGCGCGTCCATCGCCAGGTCGCGCAGCTTGTAGGTGCGTTCCTGGATGGTTTCCACGCGCGTGATGAGTTCCTGTTCGGACCATTTGTGGCAGGTCTGACAGGCGGTATTGACGTTGAGCAGCGGACTGCGGATGTGATGGTCGCTGACCTTGTGGGCACCGACGCGTGTGTAGGGCATGTGACAATCCGCGCAGGCCACACCGGACCGCGCGTGGATGCCCTGACTCCAGAGTTCAAATTCCGGATGCTGCGCCTTGAGAACGGGAGCGCCTGTCTCGGCGTGTGTCCAGTCCTTGAATCCCATTTCATCGTAGTAGGCGAGAATGTTTTCCACCTTGCTGCCCTTGTGCCACGGATAGGTCAGGCGTTTTTCGTCGCCTTTGAAATAGTATTCCACGTGACATTGCGCGCAGACGTAACTGCGCATCTCCTGTCGCGTGGCGTCCTTGTTCACGTCGTAATTGGCGATGCCCTGGCTGGCTTTCAACACGCGGATGCCTTCCATGAAGGACGGTCGTGTGATGCGCAGCGCCATCGTCTGCGAATCGTGACAGTCAATGCACGCCACGGGATGCTCCACCAACGGTCGCGCCTCGGCGTAGGGCAGCGGATTGACCTTTTCAAATCCCTTCACGATGTCGCCTTCACCGGCCTTCTTGTAGGCGGAATACGCGGATGAATGACAGCTCAGACACGCGCCGGGTTGTGGTTTGGTTTGACGCTGGGTAAATGTCTGGTCTTCCAGCATGTAGGCGTGGCCGCGTTCCTCGCGGAAATCAATGGCGAACGCATACCCGGCCCACATTTTTTTCAGGCGCGGATCTTCCTCGATCTTGGATTGCGCGACAATCGAACGCGGATCGGCCTTCGAGGGCGTGCGAGGCATCGCTTCGCTTCCGCCGAAACGTGTTCGCACCTGGTCCACCGTTTTCTTGTACGCGTCGTATTGAACGGGAAAATTCTTGCCCCAGACCGCCGGATCATTGATGTCGTCGGTCAACTCCACGACGCGGAAGAACGGATTCTTCGCGTCCTGTTTGTGTTCCATGATGTTGACGAGCAACGCCAGGCCGGCGATGGCGATAAGGGCGGCGACAACGATGGCGAGGCCGAATTTCAGAATCTGGCCGCCGGCCATGCGTTTGTTGTCCGGGTTCCGGGAGTCGGAGTTCGTATTCATAAATTCAATTCGGTTTCAGTGCATGTGACCGACGTTGCGATGACAGCGAATGCACGACGTCTTGTCCAAGTTGGAATGGTGAGCCGAGGGCGGGCCCTCGATGGTTTCTGTGATGTCCGCGTGACACTTGCGGCAGGCGTCGTCGGTGATTTTGCGGTTGCGTTCGTTGATGCGGATGTTGTCGGGATAATTGCCCGTTGTGAAATAGAACGAGTGCCAGAAACCGTTCTGCGCCTTGGTGGAGTATTTGCCGATGAGATCGTGCGGCGCGTGGCAGTCGTTGCAGGTGGCCACGCTTCGGTGGCTGCTCTTGATCCAGCCGTCGTACTGGTCCTGCATGACGTGGCAGTTGACACAAGCCCTGGGATCATTGGTGAGATACGACGCGCCCTTGGCGTACACGAACGTGTAAGCGCACACGCCCAATGCGAGTCCCATCATTGCGCCGACCAGTATCCCAGCGATGGTTGTCCGTTTCATCACGACAAAAGGAGGATGCTCGAGGCGAATGAACCACAAAACTCCAAACGGCGAAAGTCTTGATTTGGATCAAAACGCAAAGGAACCGTCGTCGCAGGAGTCCGATTGCGCGGACGGCGCAATTGATGCAATGTTCAACTCGAAACAACCACAGGAAACCGCCATGAACATCACACGCCGACAGGCCATCAAAACCACTGCGCTCGCCGCCGCTGCCGTTGCCGCCGCGCCGCGACTGTTCGCGCAATCCACCACCGCCGCCACCGGGCCGTTCACGCTGCCGCCCCTGCCCTATGCGTTTGATGCGCTCGAACCGCACATTGACGCGCGCACGATGGAGATCCACCACGACCGCCATCACAAGGCCTACGTGGACAATCTCAACAAGGCGTTCCTGCAACTCGACTGGAGCGGACCTTCGCCAACGGTCGAGGAACTGATTCAAGACCTCGACGCGTTGCCTGAAACCATGCGTGCCACCGTCCGCAACAACGGCGGCGGGCACTCCAATCATTCCCTGTTCTGGCAAATGATGAAAAAGAACGGCGGCGGCGAACCCAAAAACGAACTTGGAGTCGCCATCGAAAAAGCTTTCGGCAGTTTCGCCGACTTCAAAACGAAGTTTGGCGAGGCCGCAACGAAAGTTTTCGGCAGCGGCTGGGCGTGGCTGGTGTTGGACGGCGGACAACTGAAGATCGAATCCTCGCCCAATCAGGACACGCCACTGATGAAAGGCCGGCAGCCATTGCTCGGCCTCGATGTCTGGGAACACGCCTACTATCTCAAGTTCCAGAACAAACGCGCCGATTACATCGCGGCGTGGTGGAACGTCGTGAACTGGGACTTTGTGGCCGAACGCCACGCGAAGTTCAAATCGTAGTCGGCGGAACGCACCATCTCGCCGTCACCCGCCTCCTTGTGCTTGCGCTCGGCAACGAAGTTGGCAAACGAAGCGCTTCGGGCCTGCGCGGCATACAGATCACTATTGACGACAACGCCTCGACCCGGTAGCAAACGCCGCCTCCTCGAACGGCGTTTCGATCGGGGAGACAAAACAACATCAAGTTCCAACACCCAACACATGAAGACATTCGTAATTCGGCCGAGATTCAACACCCTGATTCCGCTGGTTCTCGCGGCGGCCATTGCCATCAGCACGGCGCTTTCCGCCCTGAGCCAGACCGTGATCGTCGAAAGCAAACTCGCGGACGGCTCGGACAACCCCGCATGGACATTCACGTCCGGTAAATGGGGACGGAGCAAGAACAAGAGCCGCCAGTCTGAAACGAGTTTGACCGCAACAAACGTCGCCACCTGCAACACCACCAACGACATCCCGTCGTTCAAGATTTCGCCGGAATTGAAATCCGGCACGACCTACACCCTGGAAGTCACATTCGGAACGAGCAACACCCAGGGCGCATCACCCGCCCTCGTCGTGGCTGTGGCGGCAGAAGGGGTTTCCGACAGCACAATCCCCGAAACAACGAAGGCGTTTCAGGCTGAGAACGCGAACCAGTGGGCAACGGTCGGGAAATTCACCGCCTCGACGGACAAACCGGCGTTCACGTTCACCTACGCCGGAGGAACAATTTCCACCAATCCCATCGCACGCTGGTATGCGGACGCGGTGCGATTCGTCCCCGCCGCGCCCAAAGCCGACGAATGACGCGCCCACCCACAAGGACGGACTTGCCGCAGCGGAGTTGTCATCAAGGCAACTCGGCTTCGTTTTGCAGCCACCGATTCACGGCACCAGTCCATCCAGCCAGAACACTTGATGAATGGTCGAGCCGCTGCTGCCGCCGGTGTTCACACCGCCGCCAGTGAGATGGATCCAACCATTGACATACGCGGCTCCCGTCACGCCATGCACCGGCACGGGCAGTTTCTGGAGCTGATACCAGCGGTCTTCGCCCGGCACATACATCAACATGTCACCGAACACCACTTCGCCGCCCATGCCGGACGGACCTTCGCCGCCAAACACAAAGAAGCAGCCATCCGCCTCGATGCCGTTAATGCCGCCGCGCGCAAAGGGCATCGGCGCGGCGCTGCTCCACTGGTTTGAAGCCGAATCAAACACTTCCAACACGTTCGTCATCGGACTGGTGAATCCTCCGCCCAAACGTCCGCCCGCGACATAAACCCTGCCTCCCAGCGCGCAAGCCGCGAGATGATTGCGGCCCGTCGGCAGATTCGGCAACGTCTGCCATGAGTTGCTTGTGACGTTGTACACCGCGAAGTCCTGTCCGCGCGGAGGACGACCTCCGGCCACATAGATCAAGTTCCCGATCACCGCCGCCACGCCGGCGCTGCGGGAGGTGGGCATTGGCGCTCTGGCAACCCAGTTCGTGGTGGCGGGATCGAATTCAAACACCGTGTTGGTGAACGAACCCGTTCCCGAATCGGTGGTCTGTCCGCCAATCATGTAAAGTTTCCCGTTTGCGACGGCGGGCATGGGATGATTCAACGGAATGGGCAACGGCGTGGTGTAACTCCACGAATCGGTTTGTGTGTCATAGACCTGAACGGTCCTTTGTGTGACACGCGACGGCGGATAGCCGCCGAGGACGTAGATTTTTCCGTCCAGTTCCGCCACGCCCATCTCGGAATTGTTCGTCAACAGATTGGCGCGTGTGGCCCAACGGTTGATCACGCGGAAGAACCGCTGTTCGTCCAGCGCCGTGGTGCAAAACGGATTGCCTGCTTCAAGGATTTCCCGCCAGAACCCGCCGGACGTCGGCGCGGATTGCAACGTGCCGACGCCGTTCCACGAAACCTCCACGCCGCAAAAACTGTCCTCGATGCTCACCACGGCGTTGCTCTGCGCGGAGACTGTTGGCGGAAAAACCGCCGGGCAAACCACGGCGACAACACACAACAAGTGACGGCAAAGATGCATGGACGGGCGAATTCCGCGCAAATATACGGGCGCAAAACGCATTTGCAAAAGCGGATTCAACAAATCGCTGTGATTAATTTTTTCGACGAAGTCATTGACAGATTCTGCGGCTTGGAGTTACAAACATCTCAGTTCCATCCAGCCGTAAACGTTCGTAAACGTTGTTTCAAAATGCACATGCCAACGATGAATATCTGTGACTCTGTCCGAAAGTTGGCTGGCGCTGCGGTTGATGGTTCCAATTTGCTGGGGGGGGGGTACAACGTATCTCTCCGGTTGTTTCTTT
>DAOLDN010000157.1:0-7794 GCA_035327385.1 Verrucomicrobiota bacterium
GCCGCCGTCCATGGCTTCCTCGCGGGCTTCCTTGAGAGTGGCGAGAATCATTGTCTTTTCCGGTTCCGTCAGGCTGGGAACGATTTCGCAATAGGCGTCGTATGTCACCTGCACCTTGTTGTAGGTCATCTTGTCCTTGACGATGTCAATTTGTTCTGGCGTCAGGCTGACAGAGAGACGTTCGACGAACTGGCTGTGAAGCCCCTGGGAAAGGACTGGCAGCAGGAGCGAGCGATTGGTTTCGATGCCCGGCGAATTGGCACTCAAAGCCTTGAACATGGCGTCCATCGCCTCGTCGCGCGCCCTGAGCGCGCGGTATTGGGCGAGAATGGCGTCGCGTACACGGCCCGCTGCCGCGGCGTCGGTGATGTTCAATGCAAAGAGAATGTTTGAGGCGCGCTTCTCGATGGAGGCGGTGTAAACGGCCTCTCGTTCAGCGGCAGTGAAAGGGGCGGTGCGTTCCTGGGCCTGACTGTTGATGGCGGCACAGATCGAAAAAACGAGTACCACCGAAAGACGGGAGAGTCGTGGTTTCATAGCAATTCAACTCTAGCAACAGACCTGCCGCTGTCCACAGAAAAGATGACCCTAAAGATGCCCGTTTCCATCCGCATCAGGGCACGTCTCCGAAGTAAAGGGAGAACGTCCCCGAGAAGTCGCCATTGTCCACGTTGAGCTGGCCTTGCGGGCCGCCCTGGGCCGACGCTTTGAACTTTGTGCCGATGGGTGGAATGGCGTGCAGCAGGCCGATCCCGCATTGCGGCAGATTGACCTTTGTTTTGCCCACGAGATTGTCGGGCGGCTGGTCGGGTGTCAGAACCTGGACATACGGAACATTCCCCGGCAGCACCGTGATCAAGCCCTCCTTCGTCCTCAGTTGTAGCCAGCGGACGCCGGAAAACACGCCCTTAAACTCCGGATACAACCATGAGTTGTGGCCGGTGACGGTGTTGTTGTATTCGTTTTCCCAGACGTTCAATGTGCCGCCACCGGTGCGGTTCTTCCACACGCGAAACGGCCCGTTGCCGAGCCATTTTTTGCCGCGAACCAGTTCCTCCGGATAATCGAACACCACACCGTGGGCCTCGTTCGTGCCGTCAATGCGATAAGTGTAACTGCAAACGATCCAGCCGTCGCCACGGACCTGCCAGTCCACTTTTTGGAGCGAGCCATCGAACGTCGTCTTGATGGCGATGCCGAAAGCGTTTGTCTCCATTGAAATGCTTTTCAACGTCGCGCTTCCGACAACGGGTCGAGGCCCGTTCGTGAAAGAATAACCGCCGATACCTGCCAGCAAACCTGAGTTCTTGCTGAACGTCACCGTCCCCTTTGTCGTTCCAACTTCAATCGAGCCGGTCGTCTCCTTCAATGTCGGACGAGTTGGCGGATGAGCGGTTTGTGGATATGGCGGATTCATCTGAATGATCTTTAATGGCCAGGTCCACGTTCCCAAATGTCGTCCGACCGGATCGTCCACCCGCAACACCAGCACAGAACCAGGTTCTGGTTCCACCAAGTCTTCTGGCAGTGGCAGGTTAATGACGCCGCTGCCGCCCGGCGGAATTCGCGGAGCGCGAACAATGCCCTGTGCGGCGATCCGGTTCGTTGGCGGTGTCATCCCGATTGTTGGCAACCGCCACAACTGCCAGCGGTAAGCGCATTGGCTTGCGTCAGTAAACGAAAAGTGATTCTTCACCCGGAGCGCATTGTTGCTCTCGAGTGTGATTTGAATCGGTGACCAGATTTCCCTGATGGCGTAAAAGCTTCCTTCGCGTTCGCGATACGGGCCTACAATGCCGTCGGGCGCTTGATTGCCGGCGGTGTCCAACTGGCCTGTGTCGGGCCGTTTCACGCCCTCGTCCACAAACGTCCAGATGAAGCCGCCGGCACAATTGCTGTGGCTCATCATCATGGTCCAATAATCCTCCAGTCCCGCTCCCGCGCCGCCATCGTAAAGGCCGTGCATGAATTCCGTGGGCATGTAGATGTAACGGGTGGGATCGTTGGTGGCGACCACCTCCTGGTCCGGCGGCTGGAAATAAACCGAACGACCGCTTGCGGCGATCTCCGCTTTGTCGAACGCCAGATAATGCGCCGTGCAAAGGCCGTTGAACGACGCCCACGGATGCAAAACGCGCCGCTTTTGCGGGTCGAACTCCAGAAAAACCTTGTCGAGATTCGTGTTGAAGCCGCCTTCGTTGCCGTTGTTCCAGAAAAGAACGCTCGGATGATTCACGTCGCGCGTGACCATCGCTTCAACGAGTTTTGTTCCGACTTCCGTATCGTAGTGATTGTGCCAGCCGGCCAGTTCATCGAGGACATAGAGGCCGAGTTCGTCGCAGAGATCGAGAAATTCCGCATCGGGTGGATAATGCGACATGCGCACCGCATTACCGTTCATATCCTTGATGGTCTCGATGTCCAGCCGATGCACGGCGGTGCTGAGACAGCGGCCCGATTCCGGCCAGAAGGAATGCCGGTTGACGCCCTTGAGAATGATCTTGCGACCGTTGAGATAAAGTCCGTCGCCGTCGCGAACCTCGAATGTGCGGAAGCCGAATCGTTGTTTGAAACGGTGAACCACCTCCGTGCCGCGTTTCAGCCGGACTTCGACGTTGTAAAGATTCGGAGTTTCGGCGGACCATTGCAGCGGTGATTCGATTTCCGATTTGAGATTGATGGTCTGAGATGGAGTCGCAGCATTGATTGCCGTGCTGAATGGTCCGCCCACGGCGCGGCCGTCCAGCGTTTGGACCTGCGCCTCGACGCCATCGGCGTCGGTTGCGCCATTGACGACCACGTCCATTGAAAAAACTCCGTCCGCCCTGGCATCAATGGCAACGTGCTCGATGAATTGCGGCGGCACGACATCCAGATAAACGGGCCTGTATATGCCGCCGAACACCCAGTAATCCGCAAGCCGCTCCGCTTTGTTCACGGATGGATTTGCGGAATGTTTCGCGACCTCGACATCGAGCACGTTCGTCGCTCCGGGTTTCAGCAGGCCGGTGATCTCGTATTTGAAACGGTAAAAACCTCCCTGATGCGTCGGACCGGCGGACACGCCGTTGAGTTTTGCGCTGGTGTCGGTCATCGCGCCTTCAAACACCAGAAACGCGCGCTTGTCCTTCCAATCGGCGGGCGCGGCGAACGTCGTTTGATACAGCCCGCGTTCGGTGATGGCGTTGGAAAAATCCTTCTTGTAGGTCAGATGGCCGAAACCGTGCAATTCCCAGTTCGAGGGCACGGCGATGTTCGTCCAGAAACCCGAAAGCGCACCCGTCGTGCAAAGGAATTTCCACGGCACGGCGTCGTCTTTTCCGTGGCCTGAGAGATGTACGCGTTGTGTTTCCTGCGCGAACAATCCCGCAGCCGTCATGACGATCGCCAGAACGGCGAGTTTCAAATATGCGGATGACTTGCGGAGCATGCGGCAATCTACCGACGCGAGTTGCGCGTGGCGAATTCGTTTTTTGTTGGTTCGATGATTTTATGGAATTATCATCACGGTCAACGCATGCAAACCGAACTTCGAAACATGACAAAAAAAATGTCCCCTTGGGTCGCAATGGTTTCCGGCCTCCTTTTCGCTCTGTCGTCCGCCGCTGGCAATCCCGCGTCCTCCGGCTCTACATTGTGGTACAAACAGCCAGCGTCGGCATGGGTCGAGGCGTTGCCCGTCGGCAACGGACGGCTGGGAGCGATGGTTTTTGGCGGAGTCCAAAACGAGCGCATCCAGTTCAACGAATCCACGCTCTGGGTTGGCGAGCCGCGTGATTATTCCAATCCCGGAGCGGCGCAGCATCTGGCCACCATCCGCCAGTTGCTCTTCGACGGAAAACAACGTCAGGCCGAGCAACTGGCCATGACCAATTTCATGAGCATTCCGTTGCGCCAGATGCCGTATCAACCGTTTGCCGACCTGCGGCTGCATTTTCCCGACCGCGGAGGCGCGACAGATTATCGGCGCGAATTGAACCTTGATGAAGCCGTCGCCCGAACGACGTATCGGATCGGCGACGTGCGATTCACTCGTGAAACCATTTCCAGCGCGCCGGACCAGGTCATCGCAACGCACATTGCGGCGGACAAGCCCGGCCACGTTTCGTTCACGGTTGAGTTCTTTTGTCCCCACACCAACAGCGCGGTCTCGACGCTTTCCAAAAATGAAATCGCCGTGACGGGCCGTCCCCGCAACATCGAGCGCGGCACGACTGTCACAAACCCGATGACGTTCGAGGCGCGATTGCAGGTGCGCGCCGAAGGCGGAACGGTGACATCTGAGAACGGCCGCATCATCGTCACCGGCGCGAATTCGGCCACGTTCATCCTTGCCGCCGCCACCAGTTACAAGAGATTCGAGGATGTGTCCGGCGATCCCGGCAGGGAATGTGCCAGGGCGTTGCGCGCCGTCCGCAACAAGGACTGGAACAAACTTCTGGCGGCGCATCAGAAGGATCATCAGTCGCTGTTCCGCCGCGTCTCGCTCGACCTGGGCAGCGGATCGAATTCGTCGCTGCCGACGGACGAGCGGTTGGAGCGCGCGTCCGAGGGCAACGACCCTGCGCTGTCGGCACTCGTATTTCAGTTTGGCCGTTATCTGATGATCGCCAGCAGCCGTCCGGGTGGACAGCCCGCCAATTTGCAGGGCATCTGGAACGAGAGCCTGACTCCGCCGTGGGACAGCAAATACACCTGCAACATCAATGCGGAGATGAATTACTGGCCCGCCGAGGTTGGCAATCTCGCCGAGTGCCACCAGCCGTTCTTCGATGTGATGAACGAACTGGTCATTTCCGGCCGGCGCACGGCGAAAAACCATTACAACGCGCGCGGCTGGGTGTTGCATCATAACTTCGATCTCTGGCGCGGCACGGCACCAATCAACAATTCCAACCACGGCATCTGGCCCACGGGCGGCGCGTGGCTCTGCCAGCATCTGTGGTGGCATTACGAATACAGCGGCGACCAAAAGTTTTTGAAACGGTCTTATCCCGTGATGCGCGAGGCGGCGTTGTTCTTCGTGGATTTCCTCATCGAAGACCCGCGCACCAGCAATCGCTGGCTCATCAGCACGCCCAGCAATTCGCCGGAGCAGGGCGGGCTGGTTGCTGGACCAACGATGGACCATCAGATCATTCGCGATCTGTTCGCCAACGTCATCGAGGCGTCGGAAATCCTCGGCGTGGACAAGGAATTACGCTCGCAATTGATTGAAATGCGCGCCCGCATCGCGCCGAACCAAATTGGCAAACACGGCCAATTGCAGGAATGGCTGGAGGACAAGGACGATCCGAACAACAAGCATCGCCACGTCTCGCACCTGTGGGGTGTGCATCCCGGCAGCGAGATCAACTGGCGAACGACCAACTTTTTCAACGCCGCGCGGCAGTCGCTGATCTTTCGCGGCGACGAAGCCACCGGCTGGAGCATGGGCTGGAAGATCAATCTGTGGGCGCGTTTCCTCGACGGCGACCACGCGTATCTCATCCTTGGCAATCTGCTGAAACCCGTGACCGCCACCGGTGTTTCATCCACCGGCGGCGGATTGTATCCGAACCTGTTCGACGCGCATCCGCCGTTCCAGATTGACGGTAATTTTGGCGCGACGGCGGGCATCGCGGAAATGCTGCTGCAAACGCACATGCGCGAGGCCGACGGGACTTACGTTCTGCATCTTTTGCCCGCGTTGCCGAATGTCTGGCCCGATGGCAGCGTCAAAGGCCTGCGCGCGCGCGGCGGTTTCGAGGTGGACATCGAATGGAAGAACGGAAAGCTCGTCGCCGCGACCGTTCGCAGTGTAAGCGGAACGAAGTGCGTGTTGAAATACAACGACACCGTGCAACCGCTTGAACTGAGGAAGGGCAGGTCGTTTGTCTGGAATGGAAAGTAAAACGATGAAAAAGCAGCTTCAAACATTCTGGGCGGTCATCGGTCTGTTGATGCCGATGCTATCATCTTTGGCCGCAACCCAGGACATCAAGCCGGACATTGTTGTTGCCGCCGATGGCAGCGGTGACTTCACAAACGTTCAGGCCGCGGTGGCGTCCATTCCAACCGCCAACCGCGAACGGCAGATCATCCTCGTCAAGGACGGCGTGTATCGCGAAAAAGTGCGCGTGGACGCTCCGTTCATCACGCTGCGCGGTGAGAGCCGCAAAGGAACGCGGATCGAATTCCCACAGTTGTACGACGATTTTCAAGGCAATCCAGACGACATCGGGCGCGCGGTGATCAATCTGAGCGACACTGCCGCGGATTTCGTTCTGGAAAATATGACCGTTGAAAACACCGCCGGCCAGGTCGGGCCGCACGCGTTCACCATTTACGGCAGGGCGGACAAGACGGTGATCGTGGATTGCGACGTGTTGAGCCATGGCGCGGACACGGTTTCATTGTGGCGCGGCGACAGCGGGCGTTACTATCACGCGCGATGCAATTTTCGCGGTTCGGTGGACTTTGTTTGTCCTCGCGGCTGGTGTTACATCGTAGACTCCACGTTTTACGAGATGAAACCCGGCTCGGCGGCGGTGTGGCACGACGGTTCCAAAAACAAGGACATGAAATTTGTGATGCGCAACTGCAAGTTCGACGGCACGAACGACTGGGTGCTGGCACGCCACCACCACGACGCGCAGTTCTATTTCCTCGACTGCGAATTCTCCTCCACGATGCGCGACCGTGCGCCGTTGCGGGTGCGGTATCCGTTGAGCAGCTCGGAGGCGACCGAGGCTGACATCAAGCGCAACGCGGACCTGGACAAATCGAACGTCTGGGGCGAGCGCGCGTATTTTCACAATGCGCGCCGCGACGGAGGGAATTATCCGTGGATGGCGGACAATCTTTCGACGGCGGAAGGTTCGCCCGTCGCGCAGCAGATCACCGCCGCGTGGACGTTCGGCGGGAAATGGAATCCCGAACGCAAGACCGGCCCGGTGATTCGCGACGTTCGTGTCAACGGCATGCGAGTAGATGTGCGGTTCAGCGAGCCGGTGACAGTGAAGGGCAGTCCGTGGTTGTCGTTGCGGCCCGGTGGTGCCGCCCCGTACATCTCCGGCAGCGGAACGGACACGCTCGTGTTCACGGCCTCCACGGAAAGCCTTCCTGACGTGGCATCGGTGAACGTCAGCACCGGCGCGATCATTGCCACCGAAGCCGCCGCAACATTGTTGCCCGCGTCATTGACCTTGCCCTGATGTGTCGCGAGGCGCTTCCGGTTGGAGTTCAAGCTTCAGCTTGTCCGGACGTCGCTGTTGCAGTCTGGCAAGCTGAAGCTTGAACTCCAACAGCGGGCCGCAAAATCAATCTCCCTCAACCGCGCCTGAAATGGGCTGCACGGTTTTGGGCAGTGCGTTCTTCTGATAGGGCGAATGCAGATTGAAATAAACCCCGCACAAAGGACGGTCGGTGTCGCTCTGGCTGAGGATGATCGTGACGTGTTTGTCCAGCGCGATGCCGTGGCGCATGCCGGGCTTGCGCGATTCGTAGGCCTCGATGGCTTTCTTCATCAACGACGAAAGCGCCGCCTCGAAATCCTCCGGCGTCTTGTCCACGCACACGACGTATTTGTTGTACGCCTTCACGGCGTCGGCGATCTGCTTTTCAAACATCTTCTTCGTCACGGCCAGAGGATAATCGTGTGTCCGGCGGAATTGAAGTAAAAAGCAGGAATGCAGGGCGCGTGCGACTTTTGTTCAAACGAACTCACAAAAAAGTACCCACCATTGATACCAATTCTGGCTGCCTGTCGGGCTTAGGAAATGAAATTGTTGGCGTGATGTCATTGCGCTTCTG
>DAOLDN010000158.1:0-7724 GCA_035327385.1 Verrucomicrobiota bacterium
CCGGCGTATTCCTCGTCCGTTTTCAAATCCAGGCCCATCAACACGTAATCGTGGCTGATGGCCTCCATGTCCTTCACGTAATCTTCAAGCCGCAACAGATTGCTGAATCCCATCATGGCGAACATGTGAATGGCCGCGTCCTGTCCGCCGATGAATTCCGCCTCCACTTTTTCCAGACCGGTGTTGCGAGCGATTTCCACGATTTCATGGATCAGCGCACGCGCCAGTCCTTTGCCCCGGTGCTTGGGTTGCACCAGAACACTGACGCGGCCGATGTGTCGTTTCCAGCCGCCAAGCTGCTGGTGCAACGTGGCGTCGCCGATGATTTTCTTTCCGTCGAAGGCGAGAATGGGAAGGTTTCGGTGCAGATCAATGTTGTCGCACCAGTCCTTGATGACGGCCGGATCGGTGACGCGGTGTTTGATGAACATGCGTTCCTGTTCGGGAATGGCTTTGAAGAATTCGTGGAATTCCTGCTCATCGGTCTTTTTCAAAGGCCGCAACGTCACCTTTGAGTTGTCCTTGAGCGTGATTTTTTTTGGGAATTTCTGGAGTTCAAGTTCGAGTGACATAACGCTTCCTGGTTTTGGTTGACGCGACTTTGCAACAAACACCTCCGCCTCCGCAAGAGGCAATCCATCCCGCCGCTTGAATAAATCATCGCCGCCGCGAATTCAACCGGAATCTTCCGCGTGCCGTCCCTGCGCGTTCGCAACGGGGCAGGGGAGCTTGCCGCGCGGACGTGCGGCGACTCCGCTGTGGAGTGACCGCGTTGGCCATCAATTGATTGGAGAACACCATGACCTGCGAACCGGCCAGCGTTTTGCCAGGGATGAAAACCGTGGGATGAATCAGCAGAACGTTGCGGCGCTTGAGACGGATCGCCACGGCCACCATGATCACCACCAGGCCCAGAACGAATCCCAACATCAACAACAAGATCACCGGGATGGCGTCGGCCATGTTCATGCCGGCAATCTACGCCGCGTTCGCTCCAGTTCAACCGGAAATTGCCACCAGAAGGCCAATGCCGGGCAATGTCTCGACGACGGCGACGGGACTGATTACGATTCCGGCATGAACACACGATCGTTTGGCCCTGCAACGCGGAAAGTCTCAGAGATCGGACTCGGCTGCTGGCAGCTTGGCGGCGCGGATTGGGGCAATCTCGACGACCAGCGCGCTTTTGAAATCCTCAACACCGCCGCTGATGCAGGCATTACTTTCCTCGACACCGCGGACGTCTATGGGATGGGCCGGAGCGAAACACTCATCGGCAGGTTTCTCAAGCAACGCAAGGGGAACTTTTTTGTCGCCACCAAACTGGGCCGCATGCCCGATCTTTACCCGGATAAATACACCGAAGCCGGCGTGCGCGCTGCCACGGAAGCTTCACTCAAACGACTCGGCGTGGATGCGCTGGACCTGACCCAGTTGCATTGCGTGCCGCCTGCCGTTCTTCAACGCGGTGAGATCTTCGACTGGCTGCGCAAACTTCAACGCGAAGGCAAAATCAAAAGCTGGGGCGCGAGCGTCGAGTCCATGGACGAAGCCGGAGTGTGTCTCGCGCAGGACGGTCTTTGTTCATTGCAGATCATCTTCAACATTTTCCGGCAAAAACCGGCTCATACTATTTTTGACGAGGCGAAACAGAAGCGCGTCGGAATCATCGTCCGGCTGCCGCTGGCCAGTGGTTTGTTGAGCGGCAAGATGACCCGGGAACAGAAGTTTGCGGAAAATGACCACCGGAATTACAACCGCGACGGTCAGGCGTTCAACGTAGGCGAGACATTCGCCGGCCTGCCGTTTGAGAGGGGTGTTGAGCTTGCCGATGCGCTGAAAACATTCGTTCCCGCCGGCATGAGCATGGCCGACATGGCGCAACGTTGGATTCTCGACCACGATGCCGTCTCCACAATCATCACCGGCGCGAGCAAGCCGGATCAGGCCAAAGCCAATGCGAACGTCTCAGCACTGCCGCCGTTATCAACTGACCTGCACAAGAAGCTGACCGAGTTTTACGAACGCGAAGTGAAGCAGCACATCCGCGGGCCATATTGATCTGGTGTCTGGAGCGCAGGTTCGTTGTCACTTCAGTTTCCGTTGCGCCCATTTCCGGCCTTTGGCCAGCGCGGCGAGGGTTTCCTTCAAGCGCCGTGCGCGCGTTTCAGGCAATTTGGCCGTCGTGAGCCACACAAGATATTCGCGCTGGCTTGTAGGTGAAAACCTGCGGAAGTTCTCAGCCGCAGCACGATGCTGCTTCATCGCGAGGGCCTCCTTGAAGAACGCAGGTATCGGCCACGGCTTGCGCTTCACTTTCGGCAGTGGCGGGATGGTTGCATCGGTGTCCAGCGCCACGGCGGCGTTGAGCAGATCGCGCAAGGCAGCCACGTTGAAACCATCGAGCGTCGTCAGGCGGATGGAGCGGATGTTGGTGTTGTTCTCGCCGCCTTCGTTGAACAATCTGCCCGGATCATCCAGTTCTGTGCCGCGAAAGAACGTGATTCCGAGATGCCGCTTGCACGCACTCAATCCGCACACGAGCTTGCGCCCGGAGAAACACAGCATGTTCCACTTGATGGATTCCGTCAGATCGGGCTCCCAGGTGAGAATCCATTCGACCACCTGCTCGGCCAGCGGCTGGGAAAAGTCCGGACACGTCTCCAGCCATTCGCCGGGATTTCTGGTGCGGGGACGGGAGCAGTCCATTGTGAAACTTCTCGATTATGCCAGCGGCAGTTTGGATTCCGCGCGCGTTGCCTGGTCGTGCAATTCCACAAGTGGTTGAAGGTCTGGCGCAATCTCGGTGCGGCCAAAGTGTCCGATCAAATTGCACGTCGCGAAACGTTGTGAGGTCGCGGCGTATTCGGATTCCCATTTGCGGAAGCGCGCTTCGGTCTTTTCGTTCGCCCACGGCCAGCGGCCTCGCGGTTTGTCCATGTCCACACGCCAGGGTTTGGGTGTGAGGCGTGCGCGGAAACATTTCTGGGTCGCGCACAACTTGCGATACAGCGGGTCGGACTCAAAACTCTCGAACGCCAGTTTGCACAAACCGTGTTCCGGCGGAATCGCCTGATGCGTGGCCATCAACCGCACGCCGGCTGCCGTGCGATAAACGCGCCAACCCCAATCTGGCTGGCGCTTCAGCCAGTCTTCCACCTTAGCCGCAACGCCGTTCAAAAACGCGTCCGGCGTCCGACCCTTGTCCGGTTTTCGGAATCCAAACAAGCCTGCGAGAAAACTGGATTCCTTTGCCTCCGGCGCGTCCACGTCCACGAACATCAAATCCGCGGTGTTCAGGACCAGGCAACCGTAACTGTTGCGGGTGACAGCGGCGCGCAGCGTGCCGTCCGCCTTCCGAAATTCCCGCAATACCTCTTCGCGCATCGGACGATCCCCGTAGCCATAGCGCTGTTGCGATGACGATTTTCCGCCGCGCGCCAGCCACGCTTTGATCTTCATCAACCGTTCCGCCGCATGATTTCCCGCGTGCGCGGGACTTTCATCCGACCAGCCCCAGGCTGTGAGGGTTTTGTCCTGAGCGGTGGTCCAGTATTTTGGGAAGTGCATGAGATGCCTATCTGGTTAAGCCACAATCTTGCGCCATTCCGCTTCCACACCGCGTTGTTTGATCCATTCCTGTAAATCGGTCTGATTGATTCGCGCAAATGACACGTTGAGGATGCTTCGGATGTCGCGGAGGTGCTTGTCTGAGCCTCCTTCGCGGTAGTATTCCAGTTTGCGAACGATGACATATTCCGGCGGAGCGAGGGTTATGACTTCGCCAAGGTAGTCCGTCTTGCACGCATTGCGAAATGCCCAAGCATTGAAATCATCCCGCCCCGTCGTGTACACGTCCGCTTTGAATCCCGTAGCCGCATGTACCAAATTGAACTGGCCTTTTTCCGGCCGCGCAATTTCAGCGAGAATCATGTCCGATGGCGGCACATAAAACTTCGGCGCGGGAAAGGTTTCATTCAAACGTGGGATGTCCGTGTGCCGCAGGAAAACCACCAGGTCCAGATCATTTGTAAAACGTGGTTCGCCGTATAGAATCGCGGCAACACCGCCACCGACAATATAACGGATGCCCAGGCGGTTCAGCGGGCGAAGAAAAATCAGAGAAAGGTCAGCTTCGGGCATGGCTGAAAATGCGCGTCACTTCGGCCTCAACTTCCGCATCCGACCAGTCAGGATGCAGCGTCCGCAGCCATGCCGCTTTCATCCGTCGTGCTGACCAATACATCTGCTCGGCGATCTCCAGCCGGCGACCGGGTGACATCTGGCGCAAGATCGCAATCTGCTCCGGGCTGGGATCATCGTCTGGCGTGCGACCGCGATACAGCAGCCTCGCATCACACAACTCCGCCGCGTCCGATTGGCCCTCGGGATAGTTGGTGTTGCGGTTGTCTGCGCTCACAGAACTACCCTAGCGGCAGGACGATTGAGCGTCAATCTGCGCTTCGGTCTGAAATCTCGTAGGAGACGAGGTGACGAGGCTCAAATCCACCATGACTGTTGCAAAAGTCTGGGGAGACAAACGGCGCGGCAGCGTCCTGGAGTGCGGCGGTCCTCTGCCGCTTTTCTACCGTATGGCTGGCGACGCGAAAGCGGCAGAGGACTGCCGCACTCCAAGACCTCGCGGAACTTTCAAGCGAGTCTTGAAACCAGCGCTGAATCGTTTGGAAGAAACACGCCGGGTCGGAGACCGGCGCTCCGATGGCTTGAGTCACCCGACAGCGATTCAGTCAGAGCCTCCTCACGTCGGCTGCTACGGACCGAGGAGACTCTTCACCTTCGCCAGTGCCTCGTCCAGTTTGCTGGCGTCCTTGCCGCCGCCGCGGGCGTTGTCGGGTTTGCCGCCGCCTTTGCCGCCGACAATGGGCGCGATGGCTTGGATGATCTTTCCAGCCTGGACCTTGGATGTGAAATCTGGCGAGACACATACCACGAGAGATACCGTGCTGCCTGCTGTGCCACCAAGAACGATTACCCCGTGAAAAGTTCCCTTAATTGCATCGGCAACATACTGAACCAACTCGCCATCGGCGTCATTCACTTTGCCGGTGATGATAGGAATTCCATTGATAGTGACAGCTTCGGACTTTAATTGGTCTGCTAAATCCCAAGCCTGACGGTGTTGCATTTGTTTAATTCGTCGTTCCAAGCCTCTTTCATGTTCGAGCAACGACTCGATTTTCTTATCTAACTCGTGAATGGGACTGCTGACTTTGCCCGCGACGGTCTTGATCAACTCGCGATCCAGCCTCATCACCTCATAGGCGGTGAGGCCGGCGACGGCTTCAATGCGTCGCACACCGGCGGCAATCGCGCTTTCGCCGACGATGTGGAACAAACCGATTTCGCCGGTGGCGCGGGTGTGCGTGCCGCCGCAGAGTTCCATGGAATAACCGTCCAGCTTGCCCGCCGCGCCGCCGATCTGGACGACGCGGACGGTATCGCCGTATTTGTCGCCGAAGAATTGCATCACGTCCTTGCGCGATTTCACGTCGGAGTAGGGGACTTCAGTCCACGAAACATCGGCGTTTTCAAGAATGCGTTCGTTGACGAGTTTCTCGATGTCGGCGACCTGCGCTGTTGTGAGCGGCGCGCTGTTGAAATCGAACGTCAACTTGTCCGGCCCGACGAATGAACCTTTCTGCGAGGCTTCCTTGCTGACGACTTCGTGCAACGCCCAATGCAGCAAATGCGTGACGGTGTGATGTCGCTGGATAGAGTTGCGACGGGGTTTGTCCACGCTCAATGTGACTGTGGAGCCGATGGCAGGAGCATCGTCGGCGTGTTGCGTGTTGCGTGTTGCGTCAAGCAGATGCAGCCACGTGTTGCCGGACTTTTGGGTGTTGGCAACGCGCCAGAGCTGTCCGGAGCCGGACAGTTCGCCGCTGTCGCCGACCTGGCCGCCCATTTCGGCGTAACAGGCGCTGGTGTCGAGAATGACAGCCGTCTTTTCCTTGAGCGACACGACTTCCAGCACCTTGGCGGTTGTCTGCAGCGTATCGAAGCCAATGAACTTCGTGGGCGTGGTGGTTTCGATTTGCGAGAGCGAAATGACTTCCTTCTTTTGCCCGGCCCGGGCGCGATTGCGCTGCTCTTCCATTAACTTCTCGAAGCCCTCCTTGTCCACGGTCAAACCGCGTTCGCGCGCCATTAACTCGGTGAGGTCGAGCGGAAAGCCGTAGGTGTCGTAAAGCTGAAACGCAAGTGATCCCGAAATCTGATTTACGGCAAGTTGGTCGCGTCGCAAATATGTTGACCGGGTGATGTTGATTTTGCCTGGTTCGAGCGCTTCGGTTGTAGTGGTCTCAATCGGGTGGATTGAGGTTTCAAAAATCGCGAGCCCTTTATCCAGCGTCTTGTTAAACGCCTCTTCCTCGATGCGAATGACGTCCTGCACGTGTTTCTTCTTAGCACGGATTTCGGGGAAGACATCGCCCATCGTTTCAGCCAGCACGTCCACGAGTTTGTAGAAGAACGGTTCGTGGAAACCGAGCGTGCGGCCATAGCGCACCGCCCGGCGCAGGATGCGCCGCAGAACGTAATTGCGGTCGGTGTTGCCGGGCTGGATGCCGTCGGCAATCGCAAACGAGAGTGTGCGGATGTGATCAGCGATGACACGGAAGGCGATGTCGCGTGCGATCTGATCGGGGAGCGCGCCCGCCCCGGGCGCTGTTTCCCGCGCCCTCGCGGGGAACTCAGGGGCGTTGTCTGCAACCGGCGCGTCCGGTGTCCACAGCCAGCGATACTTCTCCGTCAGGGAAACAACACCGCTGTCCCACGGATTGCGGCAGATGTAATGAAACTTCTCCTCCAGGTCGGCGTCGCCACGCATCAGCCGGTCAAATGATTCTTCTTCCCAGACATGAACTCCCGTCACCTTCGCAGCCTTGTTGATCTTGTGTGCGGTGGTGGACTTGATGCCGTGGAGAATTTCTCCGAGGGAATAGAAGGTCGGTTTTCCATCTTTATCCTGCTCTTTGATTTGTGGCTCAAACAAGATATGCGCATGGTCAGGCATCACGCACGCTGCAAAGAGCTGATACTGACGATGCGCGTGCGCGTAGAGAATGCTTTCCAGCACGATGTCACGCTCGGCAGGAGTCAGTTGGCGATGTTCCCGCGTGGAAAATGTGACCATGTATTTGCCCCACGGACGCTCGAAATGCGGGAGGCGTCTCTTCGAGTATTTTGCGCCCTGATTGTTGGACGTCTCACCGCCGACCGCGAGGGCGCGGTCGGCTGCGCCCGGGGCGGGCGCGCTCCCCATTACAACTGCACTCGCGCTCCCCGAAGGCAGCGTGCTGCCGTATTTCTTGCCGCTCAACTTTTCCAGCGCGTCGAAGATGGGGCGGAAGATGTCGGTTTCGTAGTTGGAAATCTTGGCGTTCGCGAAGTCGGTAAGGCCGCGTGTGCCTTGAATGATCGAAGTCACGCGTTCGAAGCCCATGCCGGTGTCCACATGTTTGGCGGGTAGGGGAGAGAACGTGCCGTCCGGGTTGGCGTTGAACTGGATGAAGACGAGATTCCAGATCTCGATGCAGCGCGCGTCGCCTTTGTTGACCAGTGAACCTTTGGTGTCGCCGGCGGGCGTGAGGTCCACATGCAATTCGGAGCACGGGCCGCACGGGCCGGTTTCGCCCATCATCCAGAAATTGTCCTTCTTGTTGCCGTTGACGATGTGAACGGCGGGGTCGAGTCCGACGCTG
>DAOLDN010000159.1:0-7710 GCA_035327385.1 Verrucomicrobiota bacterium
CTGGGTTCAGAACGTCGTGAGACAGTTCGGTCCTTATCCACTGTGGGCGCAGGATACTTGAGGGGTTCTAACCTTAGTACGAGAGGACCGGGTTAGACGCATTTCTGGTGTGGCAGTTGTCTCGTCAGAGGCATCGCTGCGTAGCCATGTGCGGAAGAGATAAGCGCTGAAAGCATCTAAGTGCCAAGCTCATCCCAAGATATGGTATCCCGGAGCGCAAGCTCCCTAAAGACCACGGGCAGACTACCCGTTTGATAGGCTGGGCGTGTAATCATTGCGAAGTGTTAAGCGGACCAGTACTAATCGGTCGTGAGGCTTGATCGCTTTTTTCCTTCACAGGAAAATGCGATTTCACTCACGGGTTGTAGTTCCAGAATCCCTGTGTGTAGTTTTCAGAGAAAGGCCGAACCAGTTCGGTCCCCGCTGCAAAGCGGGACTTGTTCTTTCAAACTTTTTGGTGGCTATGAAGCTGTGGTCCGACCCGTTCCCATTCCGAACACGGCCGTCAAACACAGCGTTGCCGATGGTAGTGGTCTTATAGATTCCGCGAGAGTAGGTAGCCGCCAGTCTTTTAAAAAATGCCGGATGAAAACATTCATCCGGCATTTTTATTTTCCCGCGGCAGCGCCGGGTTCAAAGCGTTCCTTCAACTTCTCGTAAAGCATCCTCTGATCCTGCTCGGTCATGTCTTGAAGATGTTCCTTGATCAATTCATTCGCGCGGAACATCTCCGAACGTTTCACAGCCGCTTCAAACTCATTCTCGGTGACCCAGTATGCTTGTCCGGAATCAAACATGATCCACGGCTTCGGCCTCATGTTGCCGTCCTTCTTGCGGTACTTCACGCCATCCACCAATGTGGACTTCCCCACGAAACGCCAGGTCCTGTCAAAAAAAGTGCGGTCGCACCTGATCTCATTTCCAGAATCTTCGTAGCGGACCCAGACCGTGAAGGAACTCGCAAAGGCCTGCTTCCGGGCCGGATGATCATTGAACGTCCCCATGTCGTTCTCGGGGTTGCCCGACTTTCTTGAAGACTTGATCGAGATCTCGATGCGATTTGTTCCGCAGACAATTGCAAAATCGGCTGTCCGATTTTTTTCACGGCCCGCCTTGCCGGTGTCAAAATGGGTCGGCTTCAAACCGGCAACGTGTTTTGGAAGAATGGTTGAAAGCGCCGCGATGACGGCGTCTTCATACTGTCGCCAGACTGTTGTGTAGCTTCCGGAGAGATTTGTGCTTTGAAGAAAAGCTGTGATTTCTCCGGCAATGATCTGCTTGGAAGCATCAAGTGCGGAAGCGATTTCAGAGCACTTTGCCTCTTGTGCGTTCGTGAAGCAGACGGAGAGACACCAGATCGCCGCTGACAACCCGGCGCAGAACAATCGTCGGAATGCCAGACTCGCACCCACACCACGCCCGATCATGAGGCGTCCTGTCATGGAATCGTATGTTGCCGCTCAAATGCGGCTGGTCAATGCATTCAATTCATTTACCACGGCTTCAACCCTGGCGCGTTGCGCCGGGCGGAAACGCCGGAAAGGCTCGGCCATGAAATCATCGCACAATCCGCTCACCGACAGCGCACATTTGATTCCCTTGATGATGGCGGACGAATGCTGGCCGATCTTGTACAGTCCGTCACTGACTCTAATCACCAGTGAGTGCAATTCGTTCGTGCGTTCTTTGTCTCCGGAACTCGCGGCCTTGAACAACTCCACATAAAGACGCGGGTAGATGTTTGCGCCACCATTCACGCCGCCATTGCCTCCTGCGAGCGTCGCCTCGGCCAGTTTTTCCTCCGGACCGATGAGCACCGACCAATCCGGCCGTTGCTTCGCCAGTTGTACCACACGACTGAAATACTCGAGATTGCCTGAACTGTCCTTGAATCCAACAATGCGCGGATCGTTCAACGCATCTCGAACTGTTTCGGGCTCGATGAAAACCTTTGTCAGTGACGGCATGTTGTAAAGAAACAAGGGCAGCGGCAGTTCCGGCACCAGATGTTCCAGGTATTCTCTCAATTCAGGCTGTCCTTCCGGCAGATAGTAGGGCGGGGCGACGACCACTGCGCTGGCCCCGGCGTCGGCGGCATATTTTGCGAGCTGCACGGATTCGACAAACGCCGTGTCCGTCACACTGACCAGTACAGGAACGCGACACTTGACCTGGCGGCAGACGCGGTCAATCACCTCGCGCCGCAGCCGGTAACTGAGACTGGGGCCTTCACCCGTCGTGCCCAGGATGAACAGTCCGCTTACACCACCGGACAGGATGTGTTCAACCAGCTTCTCCAATCCGGCCGCGTCCAGAACGTCCCGATCCAGCAATGGAGTCACCATCGGTGGAACAATTCCCTGAAGCTTCTGAAAACTCATCGAATGCGAACCTTTCCGCAGAAGTGGACCTCCAACCCCAGTTCCGCCAGCGCGGCGGCCTTGATGCGCGCAGCCCTGTGCGCTTGAGTTTCATTCGGGGCGTACACGGTTTGAATATGATTGGACTTGTGCCGTGCCATCATTTGATCCCGGGTGATGCCGGGAAAAACAGTGTGCATGATCGGCCATTGTGGCGTGGTTTCGCGCCAGCGACGCTCCGTTTCCTTTTGCGGTAGTTTGACAATCTCTGCCACGCCGATGTCGCAGTGCAATTTTCCGTCCGCGATAAATATCCGGCTCCAAACAATGTGCCCCGGCTTGCTGACGCCCTTGACCGTTCCTCCGCCCAGCCGGAAATACATCGGAGGCTGCCGTTCGCTCACCGTGCCTTTCCAGCCGCCGATGAAATGCGCCGGCGGCGCAGCCCCGCTGATGAGCAGCACCCAGACATAGTCATTGACCCCGTCTCTCTTGTAATGCTGTCCCCAACGCAAATCGTGCAGCGTGTTTTCCGGAGCAAAACCCAGTTCCCGCCACAACCGGTACGTCACCAGTCCATCCAGGCCGGCGCACTCGTCCACCTCGTTGAAATGCGGCAATGCTTCGCCGGCAAACAATACGCGTTTTCCATCTTCAGATTTTACAGGCGGCCGGTCGCAATTGTTCAACGTTCCCTCCACCAGATCACTGGCGGGCGCGAGGTCTTTCAAGCCCTGTTGATATTGGATTCCGATTGTCGCGCAGCCGAACTCATCCGCCAGCCGCACCGCCGCAATGTACATTTTGCACTGCTGCAATACCTGCGATTCCGTCAAATCTGTCTCCTCGTTTCTGCCGTAACGGAACTGCACGCCTTTGCGGCGATACCAGTTATAGACCGCGTAAGCCTCCGCGTCACTGACGCGTTGCATCGTGGCGTAGAGAGTGGACTGGCTCAATCGCTCCTTGAAAACACCCGTCGGATGCAGCAGTTCGTCGGGGATGATGGCGTTGAACATGCCCATGCAACCCTCGTCAAACACGCCCATGATGGCCTTTTCACGCTGCAACTTCCGCGCAAATGTGCGTCCCATGCGTGCGTCCGCTTCGGGCAGTTTCAACAGCGCGAGGTCACGCACGTGCGACTGGTCGTGTGTCACCATTCCCATTTGAAGCCATTCGCGAAGGCCGTTCTTGAAGAAACTGTCCGTGAACTTCTCGCTCCACAACGTGCTGAACTTCACCCCGGCTTTCGTCAGCGATGCGTTCAGGTTGAGCATCCCAACAAGGCCGGGCCATGTTCCACTCCAGTTGGCCACAGTCAAAATCGGCCCGCGGTGCGTCGTCAATCCCGCCAGAATGTGATGGCTGTATTGCCAGACGGATTCCGCCACAATCAACGGAACGTCCGCATCAATCCCGCGAAATACCTCCATTCCCATCTTCTGTGAATCAATGAAACCATGCTTTTTCGCCCGGTCGAACGGGTGGGCGCGTTTGACTGAATAACCTTCGGCCTTCAGTGCGTGTGTGAGTGTCGCCTCCATCTTGGCCTGCTCAGGCCAGCATTTTTGGTTGGCCGAAAGACGTAAATCGCCGTTGGCCATGAGATAAATCGCTTTCATGTTTTCGCGTGTGCCCGGATATATGATGGAAAAAACCCGTGAACGAAAAGCAGATAATTCCGATCACCGACCTTTTGTCAAGGCAAGCGCGCATGCTACCGTATTGTTTTCTTTTTCGCTTTCGGGGTCATGGTTCTGCCATTCATTTAACTGGGTGCTCCACTCACCCCAGTGACTACCATGACCCTTTCTATCTTGCAGAACTTTTATGACACTACTGAGTTCCTGCTCGCCTCGGGGTTCGCGTCCGGGTAAGAACGATGAAACTCGTTTGCGCAAATGGGAAGGCGAAAACTTAAAATCCTCAAGATTGCGGCGATCATAGTCCTGTCTGGGGCAATTGGCATGGTTCTCATGCCGGTCTGGTTTCCGTGGGTGTTAAGACCCGCCCTGCGGTCACAAGGCGTGCAGTTCGGGAATTACGAACGCCTCGGCTTCACGCGCCTGGCGTTGCATGATGTAAAGTTCCATCAAGGCAAAGTTCAGTTCACGGCGCGAGAAATCGAAACCGTCACACCTCCGGCCTGGATGTGGCAACACCGCGCAAAGCCCGACAACACACGGCCCTTGTTGCGTGTTGATGGCGCGGGACTGTCCTTTGACACCTCGCAACCCTCGACGAACGGCGACAGATCGTTTCACACCGCCATTGAAAAGACGGGACGCGTTCTCAAATCACTTCAACGCTGGCTGCCCGCGGCAACCGCCACCGACAGCACAATAAGCTTTGGAACCAACCGCGTCGCCGTCGCCAATCTGACCTGGCAACAAAACACTCTTACGGCACGCGCGTCCTGGATCGGGCGCGTTCCTGAATCATCGTTTCAACTGACGATCAACCGTGACACCAGGAACGCATTGCCGGCGCGGTTGACGGCAGATTGCGAGTCGCTCGGCATTGCGGCGAATTTGAATCTTCTGCGACGCCACCAACTGCCCCACGTGGAGGGTCGTGTTTCGTGGCCGGGAGGCAGTATGGAACTGGAGGCCCAATTCGATCTCGCTTCGCCGTGGCCGCAAACCGCAAGGACTGTTGCTGTCACAGACCGGTTGTCCTCACTGGGCTACACCCATGTCAGCACCGAACTGGCGATGCAATGGCAAACCAATCGGTTCCGCCTCGAACTGACGGCCACGGCGCATCCGTCGGACACAAACAGCTTTTCTCCTCCCGCCATAGAGGCCAGCGCCGCCGCCAGCGGCGACACGGAACACACGCGCATCGAGCGCGCGACAGTTTCCATTCCCGGCTTCGAGGCGCGTTTGCAGAAGGCGGTGGAAATAGATTTCAGCGAGCGGCGATACGATGAAGCAACGTTTCATCTTCTGGCCCGTCTGGATGAACTCCCGCCTTTGCGTTCGAAAGGAATCGTTGACGGGCATGTCAGCTTGAAAGGCACGCGACCCGACTTTCAACTGCCAGTCCTGGAATTCAGCGCGTCCGTCGCAACAGCGACGATTGCCGGAATTTCGGTGGGACAAGCGAAGGTCAGAGGCAATGTTGATCTGGAACGGCGTGTTATGAGCGACGCCGTTGTTGAAGCCGACATCCTGCCTGACTCACCGTGGTTGAGAGAAATATCTGGGACTGTGGTTGCGGGCAGATTGGAAACAGGCGCGGCGCTTCGCCCGGCAATCACCTTCGAATCCTTGTCCATCACCGCCCGGGCCAGCGGAGCGTTGAATCAACTGAAACATGAAGGCGAAGCCGCAGTGAAAGGGCTGAAGACCTCCGCGTTGCACGGGGTGGACATTTCAACGAGATGGCGCGGCGAGTCGCTGTCGGTCGGTGACTGCAACATCACGGCGAAGATGTCTGATTTGTCGCTGGAGGTGAATGGCTCGGTAAATGTTCTCACGGAGTCAAAAGGCATCAATGCCCGTGTTCGGACAGCCACGCTTCAGCAGGATGACAAACCGCTTCTGTCTCTGGTTTCCCCGGCGAAGATCGTCGTCGGCAGGACGCAGCCCGGCGGGCAACGGCACGTTTCATTTCAAGCGTTCGACTGGAGCGGCGGCGGCGGCGAGTTGGAACTTGACGTCGAAACTTCGTGGCCGGAATCAGGCCGTGTTGAAGCCGTGGCCCGGTCCATTTCACCGGCCGTCTGGTCGTGGAGGACCAATTCTCCGCTCACCGACACACAAATTGAACTTTGCAATCTTTCCGCCGCCTGGTCGAACAGCCCCGTGAACTTTCAATTTGCAGCCACAGCCCAGACCAAAGTCAACAAAACAAACCGGCTGCGGGCCGAACTGCGATTGACCGGCGGTGACGAGGGCGTGGAAATCGAGAAACTGGCGGTGTTCGCGCCCGCGGGCAGTGCTCTGACCGCGACCGGCGTGTTGCCTGTGACCTTTGAACCGGCGCGCACAGACGGGATTGTGATCGCGCATGACGAAACACCATTGTCCGTCGAACTGGCAATCAGCCCCGATGCCTTGTTCTGGAATCGCGTTGCCGACTGGACCGGCGTTCGGCTCGTGGACCCGGTTGCGGCGGTATCCGTCACGGGCACGTTGTCGAATCTACAGGGGCGTGTCCACGCCCGTGCGGCGTCCGCCGAGGTCAAGGCCGCCATGGGATCGCTTCCAAAAATCAGCGAGCTTCGGGCCGAGGCCGCGTTTTCATCCACAAACGCGGCCTTGACGACATTTGCCGCGCGGATTGAGGAACAACCGTTTCAACTCAGCGCATCCGTTCCACTGGAAGTTTCGTTCTGGAAACAACCTCTGCGTTCGGAGCACTGGCCCACGCGTGAGCAGCTGACAGCACGGGTCGAAGTCGCGAACGTCAGCGTGGCGGCGTTTTCGAGATTTCTCCCTCAGATTCTCAGTCCTCAAGGCCACCTGGACATGGACCTGACGATGCTTCCGGGCATGTACCTGTCGGGAACGCTCAACCTCTCCAACGCGGCCACACGCGGCATGCTGCCGTCTGGACCAATCCGGGACGTGCAAGCGAGCGTAAAGTTTGACGGGCGGCGCGCGGAGATTCAACGATTCAGCGGCGAACTTGCGCGACAAGTCGTGGTGGTCAGCGGGTATTCCGCATGGAACGAGGGCTGCGAACCGGAAGTGGTATTGCGCCTCCAGGGCCGGCGAATACCGCTGGCCAGACAACCGGGTTTCATTCTTCGCGCGGACGTTGACCTGTCGCTGGTCGCCAGCAACGCTTCCACCCCGACAGTCACCGGCATCGTCAAATTGCGCGACAGCTTCTACCTTGCGGAACTGCGCTCGTTGATGCCGGGTCGAGCGCAGACGCCGTTGCAACGACCCCCCTACTTCAGCGTGACCAACCAGCCGTATGCGGACTGGAATCTACGCGTGAAGATCGAAGGCCGGCGCGGGCTGAGAGTGCGGACGCCGTTGTTCCGCGGCGTGATGTCTCCCGACCTGTCGCTCGGCGGTACATTGCGCGAACCGACAGCCATTGGCGAAGCGCGCGTGGACGAGGGCCGCGTGCAGTTCCCCTTTTGTTCGATCAAGATCGAACAGGGCCAGATCGTTCTCACGGAGGACAATCCCTACCGGCCTGAACTGTTTGTCGCCGGAAGCGCCCGCGCGTTCGATTACGACCTGCAATTGCACGCCAACGGATTTGCGGACGATCTGCACTGGGAGATGTCGTCCAATCCCCCGCTCAGTCCCGAAGCCATCGTGTTGCTTGTCACAGCGGGCGAAGTGCCAAGCAACGCGGTGACGTTCTCCGAACGGCAACGAGC